>JAGCLI010000331.1 GCA_017647065.1 Bacteroidales bacterium | reverse complement strand
CACATTTTATCACGTAAACATCTTCGGTAAATAGTTTATTCTTATTCAAATCCAATAACGCTCTTGGAGAATTAAAAGTAAATCCTCCTTGATTAGGGTGTAGAGAAACAAATTTTGCACCAGGGTGAGGTAAATCCACTGCTTCGTTTAGTGGTCTACTTGCAAAATCTCCTCTATTTGGTGCTTGTGTATCAACTAATCCCAATAATTTAGATTGCATTCCCCATTCAAATTGGTCTATATAGCAAGCATATTGTAAATATGGTAATTCGTTTTTCTTTACTCCTTCATTTGATTTAAAAAATCCTTTTTGTTCTTTGTAATCCACATTAGATTTCACATTATCTGATTGAAATGCAATGGAATTTCCGTCTAATGCCATTATTTTCACCTCTGAGGTATCAGCAGCATAAGAGTCTTGTCCAAAACGTGTATAAGAAGAAGATACTATCAATTCTTCACTTTGAGTGCTTCCTTGTCCTGTCAATCCTTTTGGAGAAACGGTTAGCGAACCACTATGAACTGCTACTGAGTCATAAAGATAGAAAGGTTCTTTCTTTTGCTCTACTAACATATAATCTTGTTTTGGATACCAATGTTGTTTTGCCACTGTGTTTTTTGCATCAGCAAAGGCAACGCTTGCTCCAACTGCTCCTTTTGAAAAAGTATTGAATTTTTGAGTTTCGCAGAACATTGAATCAGGGTGAAGGATAAATTTCTTGGAATGTGTTCTTGATGCAAGATAATCTAAATACCCTGTTGCTAAAAGTCCATTGCAACTCAAATCTATTGTTTTATATATTTGTCCCTTACCGCCATAGATTGGTTTTCCTGCTTGTGGAGTTTCGATTTTAAAACCAAGAGAATAGTCTTTCATCACTCTTAATGGTTCGGTAATGTCTTCAAAAATTCCTGCTGACTTTAACACACCTGAAAAGAAGATACTATCGGTTTTAAACTTATAAAGATTTTTCACCTCAAAAGGTTCTACCTTGTAATAAAAATCTTCTTTTTTGTAAACTCCATTTTGAATATTTGTTTGGTCATAATACACATAACTATCTTTCATTGAAGAAAGTATTGGATAATCAGGCAATTTCTTTCTACTACTTTTGTTATCAGGAGCATCGATTATAAGTTTACATTGTAGGTTTTGAATTGGGGTTTGAATCATCACAAACTTTGTAGTATCTTCAAATAAATGCACAAAGAAGTTTAAACTATCTACCGTAGGCAATTCCAACGAGAAATTATCGTATGAGAACTTACAATTCATTCCACTAAGAGTGAAAAGTCCTGCCATAATATCTCCATCAAACTCAAAGTTTCTATTTTTTTGCATTCTGATTGCTCCGTTCTTTGGACGAATAACCACATTGTGAGTATCGCTAAGAGTAAATGTTTTTATACCATTCATTTGTAGGTTCATATCTGAGGTATTCAAAACAATATTTGCCTCTCCCTTTGTTGCTGAAATAAATCGCAATGCATCATAGTCTATTTTCTTGGTTTTTGAAAGAATATAGTCGTAGAGTTTTTGTTTTACTATTGCTGTTTCTCTGTAACTTTCATAGATAATAAATCCGTTTAATGCTAAATTCATAAGCATCATCTTTGCTTGAACCTCATCTAACTTAACGAATTTTGCAAATTGCTTAACTGTAAACTCATCTTTCTTATAAGCATCGGTAAATTGCTTAACTACATAAAGAGGATTAACCGACTCTATTCCTTGAAGTTCACGCCATTTATCATCAGAGAAATAGTTATTACTTTCTATTACTGCAAAAGCATCTCGCTTAGGTCCCTTGATTGCACGAAACTCTATATTCAAATCATCTAAATTTGCATAAACTGCTTCGGTATAAATATCCACACAATGATAACTATCAACCCAGGGACTTGCTGAAATACCT
>JAGCLI010000330.1 GCA_017647065.1 Bacteroidales bacterium | reverse complement strand
GTTGAAAGTGCGAGTATCTAATTCTTGAATGCTCGCTGAATCCACAAGCATAATAGAACACATATCTCTTGTTGCAGGAGTAGAATATATTGTGCCTTTAAAACCCAATTTAACAATGTAAGGAATTAGCCCCGAGTGATCTATATGAGGGTGAGAAAGGATTAAGTAATCTATTTCTTCGGGATTGAAACCTAAATCACGATTCAAAGCATCAGTTTCCAAACCTTTACCTTGATACATTCCACAATCCAAAAGTATTTTTTTGCCCTTATTAGTTGTAATCAAATGTTTACTGCCCGTAACTTCCTTTGCAGCACCTAAAAATTGTATTTTCATAGATTTTTGTTTTTTTCTTTGGCAAAGATAATATTCTTTTTTCTTTAAAACGCTAAATATTGACAAAAAGGTGTAATTTTGCAGAAGAAATTAGTCAATGAAGAAATTTATGAGAAAGATATTTTGTTTTTTTGTGATAGGAGCGATGGTTTTTGCTTCGTGTGGAAAGAAAACTTCCGAAAAAGAGGAAAAGAAAGCAAGTGATTTGAAAACTGTTAGCGTGAAACTAAACGAAGATGCACCGCTTTATATGCTTGGCAATATGACAGTGAGCGGTTTTTCTATAAATGACACTACAAATGGAATAAAAGCAAAAGTTTTAATGCCAATTAAAAAAGCAAAAGACACTACTTACTCAATAAAGCTTATGAGTCTTGAAGCCGAAAAGGTGTTTAAAGAATCAATTGCTCAATTAAAAGAAATTGGAAAAAAGAATGAACCTCATAATTTATTGATAAGAACGGTTTTTGTTACTCATTACAATGGTTTTTTAAGTGCTTTGTTTGAAAAAGAGGTGATTTGTGCAGAAACTACAACTAAAGACAGCACTTTCTTTGCGGTAACTTACGATATAAAAAAGAATACTCCGCTAAAAATAACGCAAGTGTTGAATATTGATGAGCAATCTTTTGAAAAAGTAATATCTAATTTTACAAACTTAGAGCCTAAGATGAGTTTTTCAGAATTTGAAAGTTCAGTTTTCGCTCTTGGCAAAGATTCTCTCTACATTTATCCGCTTAGAGAGGGAAAACAACAACAAATTTCTGCACCTTTACAATCTCTTGAACACTATTTTATAAATGGTAGCAAAGAATAAAAAAAGAAAAAAGAGAATTTGGATTTTTCTTTCTATTTTTGCCTTAGTTATTCTTTCTATAATAGGATATAATTACGGCATTGACTATTATAGAAAGTACTATGCTTGTTCGGGAGTAAAGATTGATTCGTATCGTTTCCCGGTTGTTGGAATTGATGTTTCGTCTCATCAAGGTAAAATCAATTGGAAGGAGGTTTATTCCTCAAAAATCAATTTTGCATTCATAAAAGCAACCGAGGGAGAAACGTTTGTTGATAAGAGATTTAAGTATAATTTTTCTAAGGCAAAGAAAAACAAAATCATAGTAGGGGCTTATCACTTTTTTCGTTTCAATAAAGGAGGAAAAGAGCAGGCCTATAACTTTATAAACAACGTTACATTAACTCCAATGGACTTTCCACCTGTTTTAGATGTGGAATTGTATGGAGGAAATAAATTTTCAAAAGAGAAACGAAATAAAGTAATTAGTGAAATATACAATTGTTTGCGAACCTTAGAGAAACACTACGACAAAAAGCCGATTATATACACAAACATACAGACATACAATCATTATATTAGAGGAAATTTTGATGATTACGACCTTTGGCTTTGTAAACTTTGCAATGAGCCACAAATAATAAAGTGGAAAATTTGGCAATACTCACATCAAGGCGTTGTTCCGGGCATAAGAGGTGATGTAGATATGAATGTATTTAACGGAAGTTACGAAGATTTTGTCAATTATATACATAAAAAATAGCAAATGAAAAAGGTACTCGTTTTAGATAAAGGACACTCAATTTTAAGCGAAAAATTATTAGAAGCAGGCTTTGAATTAGATTTTAATTTAAGCCTTTCAAGAGAAGAACTCTTAGAAATAATTTCTCAATACAGCGTTTTAATTGTAAGAAGCAAACTCTTAATTGACAAAGAAGTAATAGATAGAGCAATAAACCTTAAAGTCATTGGAAGAATTGGAGCAGGAATGGACGCAATAGACACCGATTATGCCGAGGAAAAAGGAATAAAGTGCATCAATTCGCCCGAAGGAAATCGCGATGCAGTAGGGGAGCATTGTCTTGGTTTGCTTTTAGCTTTGTTTAACAAGATTTGCATATCCGATTCGCAAGTAAGAAAAGGACTTTGGCTTAGAGAAGAAAACAGAGGCTTAGAAATCAAAGGCAAAACCATAGGAATAATAGGTTATGGCAATATGGGGAGAAGTTTTGCTCAACGATTATCGGGATTTGATTGCAAGGTAATAGCCTACGACAAATATAAAACAAATTATTCCGATGATTTCGCACAAGAATGTAGTTTAGAGGAAATCTTTTCTCAAAGCGATGTTTTATCTTTTCACACACCTTTGACCGAAGAAACAAAATATATGTTCAACAAAAGCTTTATTCAAAACTTTAAAAAGCCGTTTTATCTTTTAAATACCTCACGTGGAAAAGTTGTAAAGATAAAAGATTTAATAGAAGCTTTGAATGAAGGAAAAATTTTAGGAGCGGGATTAGACGTTTTAGAGTTTGAGGCATTTTCTAACGAGTTAGAGAACGCACCGACTGAACTTCAAGACTTGTTTTTAAGAAATAATGTTGTCTTAACCCCTCATGTAGCGGGTTGGAGCGTAGAATCAAATTACAAACTCTCATATTTCTTGGCAGAAAAGATAATCTCCGCTCTATAACTCTTGGAGTTTATTGTTTAAAGCCTCAATATCAACCTCTACTTCGGAGAGTTTATTTTTGCAAAGGGAGATTAACTCTTTTGCTTTCTCAATTTTTTTGCATAAGTCTTCAATATCAACTTCGGAAGACTCCAAAGAATTTACTATTTCTTTTAGTTCTGCGTATGCTTCATTGTAAGTCATTTTCTTATTCTT
>JAGCLI010000329.1 GCA_017647065.1 Bacteroidales bacterium | reverse complement strand
AGCTCCTTCTAATGAATAAGATGTTTCTGCGTGTGGAGTTACGATTTTAACTCTTTTTCCTGTCAAAGGAATTTCTTGTGTGTTTCTTGTATCGATTTTTGTAAAGGCTGCAAAGTCTGAATTGTTTGCAAGCACTGTAGATTTTCCTAATCCGATGAATCCACCTTTACGATCTACGATATTTTTTGTTCTAAGTTCTTTTTTTGTTCCTATTGCAAAGTATGCAGTGTTTTGTTCGTCTTGTATTTCTGCTATTTGTTTATTTTTCTTTTTCTCTACTTCTTTTAGAGTTGCTACGTCTTTTTCTAAGGCTTTGATTGTTGTGTTTTTCTTTTCTATTTCCTTAGTTAAGGCTTGTATTTGTGATTCTTGTTCTGCTATTCTTGACTCTAACGATGCCACAAAGTTCTTTAATTCTTTGTTTTGTTTGTTTGCACGATAGATTTGATTGTTTAGAGATTTTAATTTTGCTTTATCTGCTGCTAAAATATCGCCTAAGTTTGCTATTTTGGCTTTTATTCCTGCTACTGCATCTTTTGAGGTTTCTCCGTTAGCAGTTGCGTTTTCTACAACATCACTATATGCTGATGTTACTTCGTTTAGAGATGTTTCTATTTCGTTTAATTGTTGGAAAAAGGCTTCCATTTCTGCATTTTTAGCAGACATAACCGATGCAAACGAGTCTTGCAATTGTCTTTCTCTTTCTTGCATTTCTCCGTTTTGACAACCTGCCATAAATATAGCAGATAAACCGATGATAAATAAGGTTTTTTTCATACTATTTCTTTCTTCTGTTTTATTATTTCACTTAAAAAATCGTTGCAAAGATAATAAAAGTTTGAAAACAATTCGTATTATTGCAAAGTTTTTTTGAATAATATGGAAGAAAGTAAACTTATAATTAGGGGAGCAAAGACTCACAACCTTCAAAATATCTCTTTGGACATTCCTCGCAATAGTTTGGTAACGATTACAGGACTTAGCGGTAGCGGTAAGAGTTCTTTGGCTTTTGACACTATTTATGCCGAGGGACAAAGAAGGTATTTAGAAACTTTTTCTGCATACGCAAGAAACTTTATTGGAACTATTGGAAAGCCTGATGTAGAATATATTGAGGGATTAAGCCCTGTGATTTCTATTGAGCAGAAAACAACTAATAAAAACCCACGTTCTACCGTTGGAACAACGACTGAGATTTACGACCTTATACGTTTACTTTTTGCAAGAGCCTCTGATGCGTTTTCTTTAGCTACTGGCGAGAAAATGGTTAAGTATAGCGAAAAGCAGATTTTAGATATTTTAACCCAATCTTATAAAGATGAATATATTGTTATTCTTTCGCCTGTGATTAAGGGAAGAAAGGGACATCATCGTGAACTTTTTGAATCGATTGCAAAGAAAGGTTTTTTAAAGGTAAGGATTGACGGAGAGATTACAAACATAACCTCCGGGCTAAGAACAGATAGATACAAGGTTCACGATATTGAGATTGTGGTTGATAAGATAAAAATCTGCGAAGAAAACTATTCTCGTTTAGCAAAGTCGGTGGAGACTGCTTTTCGACACGGTAAAGGCAATCTTATGGTGCTTTCAGATAAGAATGTGGTAAGACATTTTTCTAAAATGCTGATGTGTCCTTCTACGGGTTTGTCTTATTCGGAGCCTGAGCCGAATACTTTTTCTTTTAATTCGCCATACGGTGCTTGTCCTTATTGTAATGGTTTGGGAGAAGTGAGTTTGGTGGAGATTGATAAGATTATTCCTGATAAGTCAAAGTCTATTATGCAGGGAGGCCTCATTCCTATTGGCAAACCTAACACTAACTCTTGGTTTGTAAAGCAATTGCAAATCTTGGGCAAGAGATATGGTTTTGATTTAAACACTCCTTTAAAAGATTTTAGCTCTGAGGCAATGAATATGCTTTTGTATGGAAGCGCAGAAGAACAATACAACGGCGAGGGATTTCAAGGAGTGATAAACTTCATAACTTCTCAATTCAATGAAACAATGCCTGCAAATATTCAAAAGTGGGCAGCGAGTTTTATGGAGAAAAAGGTTTGTCCTCACTGCAATGGAGATAGACTAAAAAAAGAATCGTTATGTTTTAAGATTGAGGGGAAGAACGTTGCTGAGCTTTCTAAAATGGATTTAACTCAACTTGCAAAATGGATTGAAGACTTAAACGAAAAATTGGACGATAGAAAAAAGGCTATTGCAAGTGAAATCCTACGAGAAATAGAAACAAGGATTAAGTTTCTTTTAGACGTTGGTGTGGGTTATTTGAATCTTGGCAGAAGTTCAAGAAGCCTTTCGGGAGGAGAAAGCCAAAGAATACGCCTTGCAACTCAAATCGGGTCGGAATTAGTAAACGTTTTATATATTTTAGATGAACCAAGCATTGGATTGCATCAATCAGACAATATTCGTTTGATTAAAGCCCTTAAACGCCTAAGAGATGCTGGAAATTCTGTTATTGTGGTGGAGCATGATAAGGATATGATGATGCAATCGGACTTTGTAGTTGATATTGGACCGGGAGCAGGAGTCAATGGAGGGAAAATAACTGCAATTGGAACGCCTAAGCAGTTGCTTTTGCAAGATTCTCTAACTTGTCAATACCTTAAACAAACCAAAACGATAGAAGTCCCAAAGCAAAGAAGAAAAGGAAATGGTCTTTTTATTGATTTGATAGGTGCAAGTGGCAATAATTTAAAGAATGTAAATCTTCATCTTCCTCTTGGAATGCTTGTTTGTGTTACGGGAGTGTCGGGCAGTGGCAAGTCTTCTCTTATCAACAATACTTTGCACCCTATTTTGAGCAAACACTTCTACCGCTCAACTGCAATGCCTCTTCCTTACAAGGAAATTAAGGGTATAGAAAATATTGATAAGGTTATAGAAATAAATCAATTCCCAATAGGCAAGACTCCAAGAAGTAATCCTGCTACATTCATCGGTGTATTTGACCAAATAAGGAAATTATACGCTATGTTGCCAACTGCAAAAATCAGAAACTATCAAGCAGGTAGGTTTTCTTTCAATGTAAAAGGTGGTAGATGCGAAGAGTGTCAAGGTGCGGGAGTTAAAACAATTGAAATGAACTTTTTGCCAGAGATTTATGTCGAATGCCCTGCCTGTCACGGAAAAAGATACAATAGAGAAACACTTGAAGTTAGATATAGAGGCAAAAGCATTAGCGAGGTTTTGAATATGAGTTTTGATGAAGCCGTTGAGTTTTTCGATGCTTACCCTGCAATCAAGCGACAATTGTCTATGGTTGTGGAAGTAGGATTAGGGTACCTCTCATTAGGACAACCCTCTACTACCCTTTCGGGTGGCGAGTGTCAAAGAATAAAACTTGCTGCCGAATTATCGAAAAAAGACACTGGCAAAACACTTTACATTCTTGATGAGCCAACAACAGGATTGCACTTTGAGGATATAAACATTCTTATGAAGGTTCTTCAAAAATTAGTGGACAAAGGCAATAGCATGATTATCATTGAACACAATATGGACGTGATTAAATGTGCCGATTACATTATTGACATGGGAATGGAAGGTGGAAGTTTAGGTGGAAGCATTGTTGAGGCAGATATTCCAGAGAAATTGGCAAATTCTTCAAAAAATAGCATTGGTATTTTCTTAAAAAAAGAATTGGAAACTAAGGATTTAAAAAATAAATCAAAGAAAATAAATTAAAAAAACGCTCATTTATTTGTCTAAACCAAAAAAAAGATATAATTTTGCACTCGCAAAAAACAAGGCGGGATAGCTCAGTTGGTTAGAGCGTCGGATTCATAACCCGGAGGTCACGAGTTCAACTCTCGTTCCCGCTACTAAAATAAAAAAAGCATCAGTCTAAGACTGATGCTTTTTTGTTTAAATTGTTTTTTCTTATTTTAAAGGAAGTTCTTTAAAGCCTTTTCCTAATGCTTCGCTACTGTCCATTACTGAAATGAAAGCATTTTCATCTATTGCACGAATTCCAGATTTTAATTTCACAAATTCTGCACGTGTAACTGTTGTATAGATCACTTTTCTTTCTTGTCCTTTGTACATTCCAATAGCATTGATACATGTACCACCTCTATTCAAATCTGTTATAATAGCTTTTCTTACCTCATCATACTTATCTGTAACGATAAATAAGGTTTTGTAAGTTTTTATATCATCTACAACCATGTCGATAATCTTTCCTTCGATTATAATAAGAAGAATAGAATATGCAGGTAAACGTAAATCTGGTGAGATTAACAATGTAGATAATGCAATTATTCCATCTACTATGATAACCATTGTTCCAAGTGATATTCCTGTGTATTTGTTTATTATCATTGAGATAATATCACTTCCTCCTGAGGTTGCTCCTGATTTAAATATCATTCCAATTCCTATACCATACAATAAACCTGCTAACAATGTATTAAGCAAATAGTCTGGCATAAAGAAATTTGTTGTTCCTTGAATTGCAAGTGCATCAATTGTTGCTTTGCTTGCATCTGTTATAAGTTCACCAACGTGAATAAAAGGAGTATATCCCCAATATGTTTCAATTAGTGCTGTAAACAACCAACCTAATGCAACAGATACAATAGTCTTTACGCCGAATTTAGGTCCAAGAATTATACTACCTATGATTAACAACGGCACTTCCATTGCTATCAAGAACCAAGTAATAGTTGATTCTGTTAAAGTAGCCAATACGTTTGCCAATCCATAAACTCCTCCTGGTGCCAAGTGATAAGGCATTGCAAAAGTTACGTCTGCAATAACAAATAACAAGGTTCCGAATACTATATATCCATAAGAGATGAACCATTGTTTTGAAAAGATTTTTTCATTTGGGTCAACAAGCTGGCTTAACCAAGCTTTTACTTTGTTTTGTTGTTGTGTCATAAATTTTTCGTCTGTTTTTATTTTTTATTACTTAATTTTTAAAGTTTGCAAAGATACTACTTTTTATTTAGTCTCCAAAAGCAATACCTAATCCCTTTGCTGTTTTTACTAAAAAGCTATCAGGACTTACTAAATGTGGCTCTTTCAAAGCCTCTTCCAAGGTTACCGATATTACCTCAGGGTGTTTGTAGGCTACCATCTTACCAAAATCTCCTGCTTTGGCAAGTTCAAAGGCTTTTACTCCAAATTCCGAAGCCAATACTCTGTCATACGCAATTGGAGTGCCACCTCGTTGCAAGTGTCCTAAGACTGACACTCTTATATCAGGCTTTACGCCAGCTTCTTGCAACTCTGACTTAATTACTTCGCCTATTCCTCCCAATTTAAAATGCCTATTTCCAATTTCTTTAGACTGTTCTCCAATTTGTTCGCCCTTCATACTTTTTGCTCCTTCGGCTACAACAATTATACAAAAGCCTCGTCCTTTTTTATAACGGGTTTCTATTTTTTGTTTAATCTTTTCTATGTCGTAAGGTATTTCCGGAATTATACAAATATCGGCTCCTCCTGCTACTGCTGCATTTAGTGCAATCCAACCTGCATCTCGTCCCATTACTTCAAGAATAAACACTCGATTGTGTGAGGCTGCTGTTGTTACTAACTTATCTACGCTTTCTGTTGCTATTTGTACTGCGGTTTGAAAGCCGAAAGTGAAATCTGTCATCGAAAGATCATTGTCTATTGTCTTAGGAACACCTATTATATTAAGACCTTTTTCATATAAAGCCTTAGATATTCTTTGCGAACCATCACCTCCTATGTTTATAACTGCATCTACACCCAAGAATTGAAGCTTTCTTATCATTTGATCGCTCACATCTATCGTCGTCCAATTGCCTTGTGCATCTTTTACAGGATAAGCAAAAGGGCCTCCTTTGTTTGTTGTTCCTAATATCGTACCTCCTTGAACTAATATACCTGCTACATTATCTTCTTCTAAGGTTACAATTTCGGTTGGCTCACGTAAAACTCCATTAAAGGACTCTATGCAACCTATTACTTCCCAATCAGGCTCCAAAGAGGCTCTTTTTACAATTGCTCTTATAACTGCATTCAATCCAGGACAGTCTCCACCTCCTGTTGCTATCATTAGTCTTTTCATATTCGTATTTTTTTTATTGTTGAGATGTATAATATGGTATTATACTTTTGATTGAATCTAACAACTCATCTAACCCTTTTCTTTTTTCTGAGGAAGTGAGTATTATATTCGGTAATTCTTCCCAATACTTCAAGAGTTCTTGTTTGTAAACTTCAAGATTTTCTTCTGTTTTACCTGCTGATTGTTTATCTATTTTGGTAAAAACTATTGTAAAGGGAACTGCGTT
>JAGCLI010000328.1 GCA_017647065.1 Bacteroidales bacterium | reverse complement strand
TCCAGGGTAATAAAGAACAAGCAGATGCTACATACAAAGGATTTACACCATTGACAGGGGAGGATATAGCAGAAACAATTTACTATTGTGCTACACTTCCAGCACATGTTTGCATAAATGACCTAACAATTATGCCAACAGCACAAGCTGATTCTTCACACTTCTTTAAACAATAATTATGTACGATAGAATAATCGATAAAGATAATCCTAATTCAGCATTAAAAGTGCAGGCAGCCCTTTCAGAGCAGCCTGCACAAGTTAATAAGGAATACGTTTTTAAATTAAAAAAACGTAAAGAATTAAGTGTTGATGAATTTGTTGATGGAATACTTAAACAAAATAGTATAATTCTTTCGCAAGCAATTACACTTGTAGAAAGCAATCGTATTGACCACCAACAAAAAGCACAACAAATAATAGAGAGATGTTTACCTTATGCAGGCAAAAGCATAAGAGTAGGAATTACAGGAGTGCCGGGCGTTGGAAAAAGTACGACAATAGAAGCACTTGGAGTGAAACTAACCTCTATGGGACACAAATTAGCGGTACTTGCAATAGATCCGACAAGTGAAAAAACAAAAGGAAGTATTCTTGGAGATAAAACACGAATGGAAACCCTTGCAAACGACCCTAATGCTTTTATTCGTCCAAGTCCATCGGCAGGAAGTCTTGGAGGAGTAGCGAGAAAAACAAGAGAAATTATCATTTTATGTGAAGCGGCAGGATTTGATGTTGTTTTAGTTGAAACGGTAGGAGTGGGACAAAGTGAAGTTGTTGCACATTCTATGGTGGATTTCTTTCTATTACTTCAACTTGCAAACGCAGGGGATGAATTACAAGGAATAAAACGTGGAATTATGGAAATGGCAGATGCGATTTCTATCAACAAAGCAGAGTTAGATCCTACACGAGCAGGATTAGCAGCAACTCAATATCGTAATGCATTAAGTCTTTTTCCACATAATGAAAATGGTTGGAAACCTGTAGTCTTTACATCCTCGGCTTATACAGGCGATGGAATAGATAAGATTTGGGAAACAATAATGGATTACGTTGTTTTAACAAAATCCAACGGTCATTTCCATAAAAAGAGAAATGAACAAAATCTTCGTATTCTTTCCGAAACAATAAATGCAACTCTAACAGAGAGATTTTACTCTAATGAAAAAATTCAGCAAGGTTTAGAAAAGGTTAAAACCGATATTATAGAAGATAAAATTTCGGCATATATAGCAGCACAAAACCTTATAGATGAATATTTTAGTGAAATACGCAAATAATATTGAAAACTTATGAAAAAAATAATTTTTTTCTTTGCTTTATTTTTTTCTTTCACTGCTTGCTCAGTTTTAAATAAAGATATGGAAAATCAAAATAAAGAAAATGATCAACAAACGGTTTTTGGAGTTGAGTGGAAGTTGAAAAAACTTGGAAGTAAGGAAATGAAGTATTCAGAAGAAAATGAAACAATTACTCTTTTGATGACTTGTGAACCTGAAAACGTTAGTGGATTTTCGGCATGTAATCGTTATTTTGGAAAATTCACTTACAAAAAAGGTAAACTTATTTTTAAAGATATGGCATCTACTGCAATGATGTGCCCAAATCAAACAATGGAGTTAGAAAGACGTTATCTTGCTCAATTAGAAAAAGTTAATAATTTTATAGTTGATGAAGATGGACAATTACTTCTAAGAAAAGACGAAAAGGTATTGTTGATTTTTGCTCAATAAAAACAGATGCAGACATTATTTTGTCAAGTTTTATTACCATTACACTTACCAAGCGGTTTCACTTACCGAATACCGCTTGAATTGTATGATAAAGTAAAGGTAGGAGTAAGGGTAGCGGTTCAATTTGGCAAAAAGAAAATTTATAGTGGAATAGTTTCACAAATCCATGATAGAGTCCCCGAGGTTTCAAGTGTGAAATACATACTTGAAATCATTGATTCATCTCCTATAATCAATGAAAAAACACTTTCTTTCTATGATTGGATTGCATCTTATTATATGTGTTATGTAGGAGATGTGATAAGTGCAGGAATGCCTGCTTTACTTAGATTGAGAAGTGAAAGTAAACTTGTAGTATCAGAGGAATTTAGTGCAGAGGTTGATAAACTTACTTCAAGACAATTAGAAATTTTAAATATAGTTGATGAAAAGGTTAGTATATCTATTGATGAGATAAGCAATAGGTTTTCTGAAAAAGGAATATTGCCTGAAATCACACAAATGGTTAATGAAAAGATTTTGGCAATTGACGAACAACTTGAAGAAAAGTATAAACCTAAATTAAATCCTTACATAGTTCTTTCTTCGGATTATGATATACCTGAAAAGAAAGCAGAGTTAATTCAAAGTTTAAGTTCAAAGAAAAATTTAGAAAATCAACTTCAAACCTTTCTTCTTTTTTTGAGCGAATCGCAAGGAAAAGCTGTGGTGGAGAAATCCTCATTTCAAGAAAAATGTAATAAAAGCTCACTTCAAACTCTTTTGAAAAAACAAGTTTTTGAAATAAAGTATCTTGTACATTCACGCTTAAAAGAAAGCGAGTCTTATTGTGATACAAGTGATATAAAACTCTCTCTTGCACAACAAACAGCCTTTGATTCAATCTTAAAATCATGGGAAAGATTTGATGTTACTCTTTTGCATGGTGTAACAAGTAGTGGAAAAACAGAGATTTATATCAAACTAATTGAAAAAACAATTCGAGAAGGAAAACAAGTTCTTTATCTTTTGCCTGAAATTGCTCTAAGTATTCAATTGCTTTCACGTTTAGAAAAGTATTTTGGAAATAAAATAGGTATATATCATTCGCGTTTTTCAAAGGAAGAAAGAGTAGAAATATGGAATAAAGTAAATGAAGCCGACAAAGAAAAACGCTATCAAATAATAATTGGTTCAAGAGCATCGC
>JAGCLI010000026.1 GCA_017647065.1 Bacteroidales bacterium | reverse complement strand
TATTATGTGTTTAATTTTTACTTTTCTACTTTTAATTTTTTATAAACTTCTTGTAAAGAGTCATAATCATCTGTCATTATAAGGAGTTTATCTTTTGGATTTAATTCCGTTTTTCCTGTTGGAACAAAATACTTCTCTTCTCTTTTAACCATAACAGCCAAAGAATTATCTGGTAGTTTTATATCCATCAAACGATTTCCTACTTCAAAAGTATTTTCATTTAATTCCACTTCTGCTAAAACAGTTTTTATATCGTTTGAAACATCTATATCAAAATCTTTTAATTTAGATACGTCTTTTGATTTTTCAGCTAACTTTAACCAACGTGCAACTATTGGCAGTGAAGTGCCTTGAATTAACAAAGAAACTAAGGTACAGAAAAAAACTATATTAAAAATCAATTGTGCATAAGGTAAATCTTTCGCTAATGGCATAATTGCAAAGATAATTGGCACTGCTCCTCTTAGCCCCACCCAAGAAACGTATGTTTTTGCTTTAAGAGTCATCTTTTTAAAAGGCAAAAGACATAAAAATACTGATAATGGTCTGGCGATAAATATCATTAGCAAACTTATTATCACAGAAGGTAGTATTATAGGTAGCAATTCACTTGGGTTCACAAGCAATCCTAACATCAAGAACATTATCAACTGAAACAACCAAGCTAAACCATCAAAAAATTTAATGGAAGAGCGTTTGTGTACAAACTTTGAATTTCCTATTACTAAACCTGCTATATATACAGCTAAATAACCATTACCTTGCAAAAAGTAGGTTGCTGAAAAAATAAATATACAGAAAGTTAAAACTAAAATAGGATAAAGAGAATCATTACCTATTTTTATTCTATTTATTACAAAAATAGCAAATTTACCCAAAGCGTATCCCAAACCAGCACCTATTGCAAGTTGCATTATTAACTTACCAATAATAACCAATATACTTGGAGTAGAACCAAGTGAAATAATATCAACAAGTGTTAAAACCAAAAGATATGCCATAGGGTCATTACTTCCACTTTCAAGCTCTAACATCGGTCTTAGATTCTGTTTTAAATGCAAATTCTTGGAACGCAATATAGAAAATACAGATGCAGAATCGGTAGAAGACATAATAGAGGCTAATAATAAAGAGGTCATAAAGCCGATTCCTGCACTTGCCATTGTTGCTCCTAAAACCCACCAAATTAACAAACCCATAATTAAGGCTGTTATTAATACGCCAAAAGTAGATAATAAAACTCCTTGTACAAGCACAGGTTTTATTTCATTTACCTTTGTATCCATACCCCCAGAGAACAATATAATACACAAAGCGACTGTTCCTATCGCTTGAGCCATATATATATCATCAAATTCTACTCCTAATCCATCGCTACCAGCCAACATTCCTACGCCTAAGAACAATAATAAGGAAGGCACTCCAAATTTAGAACTTGCCTTACCTGCAAACACGCTCAGAAAAAATAAAAATGATAAGACTAATAAGATTATTTCAATTTGAATTTGCATAATACTTTATTTAATGGGTGCAAAAATACGTAAAATTCTTTTTTTTTCCTAATTAACGCCAATATAAGATAAAAGTTGTTTTAAAAACATTATTGTTTTCTCTACCATAACCCAATGTCCGCAAGAATCAATAGTAGCAATTTTAGAATTAGGCAGCTTTTCTTTAAAAATCCACAAATCTTCCCTCTTTGTAAATTCTGAGTTATCTCCACGAATAAGAAGAGTTGGTGTTTCAATTATACCAATATCTATCTTATCCGCCACTTTATCCATTTTACTTACTAACATTGGAACATTGGATTTCCAAGACAAAACTATTTTATTTTCTTTTTTAGAAATAATTGTAGTTTGCATATTTTGCATTATCAAAGCGAGCCACCCCTTATCACGAATCTGCGTTTTAAGAAAATTAAGTAGTGATCCACGAGTTTCAAACCTTGAAATATTTAAATTAAATAGCACATTTGCAACACCATTCTTAGAAAGCAAAAATGGATAATTTATAGGCAAAATATCAACTACTACCAATTTATCATATTCATTTGGGAACAAATCCGCCATTTTCATTATAAGTTTTCCTCCCATTGAATGCCCAATTAAAATAGGTTTTTCCGATATTTTTTTTCTCTCTACAAAATCATGAAGAAAAATTGCAGTTTCTTCATACGAAAAATCCTCTGTATGAAAACTTCTTCCATGATTTGGTAAATCTGGAATCAAAACATGAAAGCCACAATCTGCTAAAAATTCTCCTATTTTAAGCCAATGTTCCCCCATTCCAAGCCAACCATGAACTATTAGAATAGTTTGATTACGCTTGTTGTCAGAAATCATTTCTCTATAAAAAAAATCCATATCAATAAATTTGAGTCCTACAAAGGTAAAACAAAATTTTTAAACTCAGTGTTAAAAAAAAATTAAAATATCATATAAAAAAATTGCTTTTTTATTTTTGCAATTGAATAAAAAACATTAGTTTTGCAAAAAATATAAAAAATTCAAGCTATGGAATATGTATATATTATAATCTTTGCAGTATTTGTAAACAACGTTATCCTTTCACAATTCCTTGGAATTTGTCCTTTTTTAGGCGTTTCCACAAAGGTAAGTACAGCAGCAGGTATGGGGGCTGCAGTAGTATTTGTTATGGCTCTTTCAACAATAGTAACATTTCTATTACAAGAATTTATACTTGTGCCTTTGGGAATAGAATTTTTACAAACCATTGTTTTCATTTTAGTAATTGCAGCATTGGTTCAAATGGTTGAAATTATATTGAAAAAGATTAGTCCTTCATTATACCAAGCCTTAGGAGTATTCCTTCCATTAATTACAACAAATTGTGCGGTATTAGGAATTTCCATTTTAGTTATTCAAAAAGGATATAATTTATTAGAAGGCTTGACTTATTCTATAGGCATTTCGTTAGGATTCACCTTAGCAATGGTTATATTTGCTGGACTTAGAGAACACTTAGAACTTGTTCAAGTACCAAAAGGAGTAAAAGGAATTCCTATTGCTTTAATTACAGCAGGTATTTTAGCAATGGCATTTATGGGATTTGCAGGTTTAGTAAAGATTTAAGACTATGATAGACAAAAAAGCCAACAAACAATTAGCAAAAGGCTTAAAAGAAAAGCCTCGCAAACCAGGTTGGTGGGCTAAAAGAAGTAGAAAAGCTTTAATTAAAGACATTCTTTCTGCCTTGGAAGAATTTGAAGTAAAAGATGCTTGGGCTCATAAAGCCTTTGTATCAGCTCAAGAAAAAAGACCAAAAAACATTACTATATATGTAAACTTTGAAGGAGAAAAACCTGATGGTTTTGCTCACAAAGTAGATATGGAAATGGACAAAGCCTTCCCTAAGAAAAAGATAAATATAATTGATATAAAGACTTTGCAATCCGCAATAATGGAGTTTGTATTTAAAGACGTAGAAAAGATTTTGTAGTTCTTATATGCAGATTTCAGCAGTAATTATTACCTTTAACGAAGAAGAAAACATAGCCTCATGCATTGAATCAATAGAAGATGTATGCGATGAAATAATTGTTGTTGATTCACTTTCAACAGATAAAACTATTGAAATAGCAAAAAGATATCCAAAAGTAAAGACATATTCTCAAAAATGGTTGGGATACGTTGAACAAAAAAATTATGCTAACTCACTAACAACATTCAATACAATACTTTCAATAGACGCAGACGAATTATTATCACAACAGCTTAAAGAAAGCATACTTAAACTCAAAGAATTAGATGAAAATCTCTTAAAAGTCTATGAAGTTTCTCGTTTAACAAATTATTGTGGCAGTTGGATAAAACATTGCGGTTGGTATCCTGATAAAAAAATAAGAATATTCAATAAACAAAGCGTAAAATGGCAAGGAGAACTTGTTCATGAAACGCTTTTTATCCCTCAAAACACAGAAATAATACACCTAAAAGGAGATTTACTCCATTAT
>JAGCLI010000327.1 GCA_017647065.1 Bacteroidales bacterium | reverse complement strand
TTAGATAAAATTGATCAGGCAATAAATTATTACAAAGATGCTTTGAAAATTTTTGATCAGTCATTTGATTTTGATAATGTATATTCTGCTGATTTATATTACAAAATAGGTGTTTGTTATTCGGAAATTAATAAAGTTGAAATAGCATTATATTATTTAAGAAAAGCATTACGTATTTTCAAAATGAACAATGATGAAGATGAAGAAAGAGTAATAGAAACGATAAATGAAATAAAAGAAAAATTTTATGGAGATTCTTTGGTAGAATATGAAGAAGATGATGAATACGATGAAGAAGATGATGAATATGATGAAGAAGATTGCGAATATGATGAAGAGGATTACGAATATGATGAAGAATACACTGAGGAAAAAGCACCAAAAATAAGTGAATTATCAGGTTATGGGGATAATTATTCTGATTCTGGTTTTTGGAATAAAGTAAAAAAATTAGGGAAAAAGGTATTGAAACCTGCTTTACAATTATATTATGTGATGAAAGAGTCATCTACTCCGCTTGATACAAAGGGGTTGATTATAGGAGCTTTGGGATATTTGATTTTACCTATTGACTTAATTCCGGATTTCATTCCTGTGGCTGGATATACAGATGTTTTGGGGGCATTATTAGCAGTTGTAAAAATGTGTAAGGAACATATCACTCCTGAAATAGAAAGAAAAGTAAGAAAAGACCTTGGTGAATAAATTTAGAAATAAATACACAGTTTAACTAATCCAAAGAACAACGCTCGTGAGTTAAAGAATTATTTTGACTGTCGAGCGTTTTATTTTACTCGGAGTTTTTGTCCTATTTTTATTCGTGATGCTTGTTTTTGTGTTAAGCCGTTTAGTTTGCATATTTGATTAACACTTACACCATATTTCTTTGCAATTTTTGCAACAGTATCACCTTTTTTTACCGTATGGTTTACTATATGTTGTTCTGGTTTCTTTCCCTTTATATTTTCCTTTATTTCCTCAGCAGATGTTTGTGTATTAATAGCTTCGTTTTCAGAAGATACTATCGGAGTTTCAGTGTTAAAGTTTGTAGGTGTTTGAGTTTCTTCTGTTTTTACCTCTTTACGATATGCCTCTTTACGATGTATTGTAAGTAAATCTCCAACTCTTAGGTATTTTCTTTTACTTGCTTTTTTATTCCAAGATTTTAATTGTTTTACGCTTACTCCATAACGTTTAGAAATAGAAGCCCATGTTTCGTTTTTACGTATTTTGTGATATACTATTCTTTCTCTGTATTCTATTTCTCCGTTTGCGATTTGGCCATTCTTTACTTTACTTTCGCCAAAATATTCTTCTTTTTTGTAATTAGATATGCTATCTTCTAAGCTTATGAAATCGTTGATATAGGTTAAAGGTAATTTCAAACTATATTTATCTTGACTACCAGGAATCATATCCATTTTATATTGAGGATTCATTTCTCTTAATTCTTCTATGGATATATTCATCACTTCTTCTATTTGCTTAAAGTGAATGTCTTTACTAAGCATTACTGTGTCTGAAATAAGATGTAAAGGTTTAGAAATACGTTCTATTTCTATTCCATGTTCTTGATAATATGTCATTGCATAAACTGCAGCTATATAAGCAGGTACGTATCCTCGTGTTTCTCTTGGGAGATAATCATACATTCCCCAAAAAGTATCTTTGCCTGAACGACGAATAGCTTTGTTTACATTACCTGGTCCGCAGTTGTAAGCTGCTAAGGCTAAGGTCCAATCTCCATATATTTTATATAAATCTCTTAAATAACGTGCAGCAGCGTATGTTGCTTTAATTGGGTCGCGTCTATCGTCAATTACAGAGTTTATTCTTAAATCATACATTTTTCCTGTAGAGTGCATAAATTGCCAAAGGCCTGTTGCACCTGCTCTTGAAACGGCTGTTGGATTTAAAGCAGATTCTATAATTACTAAATACTTTAAATCTTCAGGAACTCCTGCTTTATCTAATATGTTTTCAAATATTGGAAAATAGTATTTGCTTAATCCTAACATTACTCCAACTCTATCTCCAATTTTATCTACATAATAAATAATATGAGAGCGTACTTTTTCATTATAAGTTAATTCTATTGCAGAAGGAATCTTTCTTAAACGATTTGCAATAACACTATCGGGAAGATCTGCTACTTTAATTCTTGGAGAATATGTTTGATTGTTTGAATTGTATCTTTGAGTTAAAAATTTAGAGTTTTGTCTTACATAATATCTATGTAACAAACTATCATAGTTTCTTTCAAATTGAGTAAAAAACTCAGTATTATCTATATCTTGTGCAGATAAAGAAGCTCCCAAAAACATTAAAAATATGAGATATATTGCCTTATTTTTCATATAAATTGTTCAAAAAATGAGCTGTAAAATTACAAAAAAATGCTCAATTAAGGATAATTCTCTCGATTTTTCTGATAGATTAGTCAAATGTTTTGTAATTTTGTAGTTTAATAAATAGTTGTTTTTACAAATTAAAAAATATAAAATTATGAAAATAGTAATTCCTATGGCAGGTATGGGAAAGAGATTACGTCCTCATACATTAGTTACTCCAAAGCCGTTAATAGAATTAGCAGGTAAGCCAATCGTTCAACACTTGTGCGAAGATATAAGAGAAGTTGTGGGAGAAGAGATAGAAGAAATTGGTTTCATAATTGGAGATTTCGGAAAAGAAGTAGAAAATAACCTATTAAATATAGCGAAACAATTAGGCACAACAGGAAAGATTTACTATCAAAACGAGCCTCTTGGCACTGCTCATGCGATTCTTTGTGCGAAGGAAAGTCTTTCTGGTAAGGTTACAGTGGCTTTTGCAGATACTTTATTTGATGCAGGCTTTACTTTGGAAACTAAGGAAGACGGAATTATTTGGACTCACAAAGTAGACGACCCAAGTGCGTTTGGAGTTGTCAAAAAGAACGCAGATCAAACTATTTGTGGATTTGTGGAAAAACCAAAAGAGTTTGTAAGTAATGAAGCAATAATTGGTATCTATTATTTCAAAGATGGTGAAAATCTAAGAAACGAATTGCAATATTTAATTGATAATAATATCACTAAATCAGGAGAATATCAACTTACAGATGCTCTTCAAAATATGCTTGATAAGGGATTGAAGTTTAAAACAAACGATGTAAAAGAATGGTTAGATTGTGGAAATCCTAATGCAACAGTTGAAACTTGTGGAAGAGTGTTAGAATTAAAATCTGCTAAGAATGGCCTTTATGAATTAACAGAAGAATTATTGAATGAATATGTTATAAACGACAACTCTTTGATTATTCAACCTGTTTATATAGGAAAGGGAGCTGAAATAAAGAATTGCGTTATCGGACCAAGAGTAAGTATTGGAGAAAATTGCAAAATAACAAATTCTTGCATTAAAGACTCTATGGTAGGCAAGGAAACAGTTATAGAAAACGCAGTTTTGAAAAATAGTATGATCGGTTCATTTGCAAAAATCGAAAATAAACAACAAGAATTAAACTTAGGAGATTATAGTTGTATAAATTAAAAAATATATGAAACGTAGTAGCATCATTTTAACTTTATTGTTCTTAATTTTATGTTTATCTTCTTGTAAAAATCAAGAAAAAGCAGTTAAACAACCTAACGATAACGACATAAAAGTAGCACAATTAGTTATTGATGCTGCTACTCAAAGAGAATTAGGTAATCTTGAAAAAGCGACTTCTTTATATAAAGAAGTGATACGCTTTCAACCAAATAATTCTCTTGCTTATTATCAACTTGCAGCTATAGACTTTGAAAGCAGAAATATTGCCTCTGCAATAGAGTATAATCAAAAGGCAATTGAATTATCACCAAAAAATCATTGGTATCGTACTCAATTAGCAGAAATCTATCTTTTAACCAACCAGATAGACAAAGCAGCAGAACAATATAAAGAAATAATAGAATTACAACCTAATGTAACAGAATATTATTCGGAATTAGTTAGCATTTATGTGGATGCAAATAAAACAAATAAAGCAATAGAGATAGTAAATTTGCTTGAAAAAAGGCAAGGTGTTAACGAATATTGCTCAATGTTGAAATACAATATTTATAAGAGTCAAAACCAACACGAGAAAGCTATTAAAGAAATAGAAATTCTTAGTAAAGAATATCCAAGTAATGTTTCTTATCTTTCAATCTTAGCACAATACTACTTAAACAATGAGAAGGAAGAAAAAGCATTGAACTTAATGAAAAAAGTAGAAGAAATAGATTCTAATAATGTAGAAAACATAGTTGCTCTAATGGAAATCTATTACAAAAAGGGCGAAATACCTTCTGCTGAGGTTTATATAGACAAATTATGCAAGACTACAAAAATGGGATTTGAAGAAAAGAATCAAATAATTCTTAGTCTTTATAAAGCAAAAGTAGATGAAGACATAGAAACTCTAAGAAATTACATAAAACATTTAGAGACTATGTTGAGCATGTATCCAGAAGAAGGACGTTTATGGCAGTTTCTATCTATTGGATATATGAGAACATTTCGTATGGACGAAGCATATCAAGCTAGTAAGAAAGCCGTAGAGTATGGAGTGAAAGATATTGATTTATATAAAAGATATATAATTACCCAACAGGTTAAAGCAGGAGATGAAGAAAGAATAAAAACTTGTGATGATGCCATAAAACTTTACCCAAGAGAGTGTATTTTTTATATTGTTAAAGGATATTCTTTGGTAAACTTAAAAGAATATGAAAAAGCCATTGAAACATTAGAAAAAGGTTTGAAATACTCAAAGCAACAAAGTGATTACATAGATATTTATTCTAATTTAGCAGTAGCATATTATAGAATAGAAAACAAAGATAAGGCTTTTGACTATTTTGAAAAAGCATTAGAAAAAGATACTAATAATCTAATGGTTTTAAATAATTACGCATACTATCTATGCTTAGAAAACCAAGACCTTGACAAAGCTGAAAAAATGTCAAAACAAACTTACGATGCTCAGTCATATAATATAACTTTTGCAGATACTTATGCTTGGATTTTATTCACTAAGAAAGATTATCAAGGGGCTAAAATGATTTTAGATAGCTTTCTTTCAGAACAAGAAACTTGGAGTGAAACAGTAAAAGAGCACTATCAAAAAATATTAGATGTAATAAATCAATAAGTTCTTCTAAGAAAGTTCTGCAACAGTTATTAATCTAAAATCGTTTTGCTGTACATCAATTTTTATTTCCGTAATTTCATCAGGTAGTAGCGGAGAAATATTTTCGCACCATTCCATAAAACAATAATTTCCGCTAAAGATATAATCATCAAAGCCAATATCAATAGCTTCTTGTAGGTTTTTAATTCTATAAAAGTCAAAATGATAAATTGTTCCTACTTTTTGAGAAAAATATTCATTCACAATAGCAAAAGTTGGTGAACAAACATTGTCTTCAACCTCTAATGCTTTGCACAAAGACTTTGTGAGAGTGGTTTTTCCTGCTCCCATATTCCCGTTTAACGAAAAAAGCCTTGAAGAAGGAAAATCATTTAAGATTTGTTCTGCAACTTGGTCAATAGAAGACAGGTTTTCAATTATATATTGCTTTTGCATAAGTTTATTTATTAGTTAATTTGATAAATGGAATCATTACCTCTTCCATAGAAATGCCTCCGTGTTGAAATGTATTCATATAATACTGCACATAATGATTGTAATTATTTGGATAAGCAAAAAAATCATTTGCACGAGCAAAGATATATGGAGAGGAAATATGAAGTCGTGGTAAGAAAATATCCTCTGGATTTTTTACATCAAAGACTTGCTTAGGATTGTAGTCCATTAGTTTACCTACCTTATATCTTAAATTAACAGAAGCGTCCTTTGTAGAGCGTATCTTTACAGGATTGTTAATTTTTACAGAACCATGGTCGGTTGTAATATAGATATTAACTTTTTTTGTACTAAGAAACTTTATTAAATCTAATAGAGTAGAGTGTTCAAACCACGTTTTAGTAACGCTTCTATAAGAATTTTCATCTTCTGCTAACTCTCTAACAAGCATAGATTCAGTTCGAGCATGTGAAAGCATATCTATAAAGTTGTAAACAACGACATTTAATTTATTTTGTAATAGATTGCTTAGATTATCTATCATTTTCTTGCCAAAAGAAGCATTTAAAACTTTGTGATATGAGGTTTTGATATCAAATTTATTGTTTTTAAGATGTTTTTGCAAGAAAATATATTCGTTTTGATTCTTTAAACCTTCCTCGTCTTCATCAAGCCATAAATCAGGATAAGTTTTCTTAATATCAGAAGGCATCATACCTGAAAGAAGTGCATTTCTCGCATATTGAGTCGTTGTTGGGATAATGCTATAATAAATATTCTCTTGTTCAACTCTAAAATATTGTTCAATATGTGTTTGAATAATTTTCCATTGGTCAAAACGGAAATTGTCAATTATTATTAAAAAGTTTGAATTGTCATCTTTGTTAAGATCGGGGAAAAGTTTATTTTTTAAAAGTGTATGAGAAAACAAAGGAGAGTCAGTATCCTTTTTACTAATCCAATCAATATATTTTTGTTGGTAATATTTCGAAAATTGATTGTTTGCTTCTTGTTTTTGTTGTTTTAAAACCTCAAAAATACTTACATCATTTGATTCGGCAAGGTTAAGTTCCCAATAAACAAGTTTTTTATAAAGCTCTATCCATTCTTGCCAATCAAGATCGTTATCTAAGAGTTTCATTCCTATTTGACGAAACTCTTGTTGATAACTCATAGTAGATTTTTCACTAACAAGGCGTTTTGTATCTAAATGTTTCTTTAAAGTCAGTAATATTTGATTAGGATTTACTGGTTTAATGAGGTAATCCGATATTTTTGAGCCAATCGCTTGCTCCATTATTTGTTCTTCTTCACTTTTTGTTATCATAATTATTGGCAAAGCAGGGTAGCGCTCTTTAATGATTGTTAGAACTTCCAAACCGCTTAACCCCGGCATATTCTCGTCTAAGAAAACAATATCTATCTTTTCTCCTGCAAGTATATCTAGAGCTTCGTTACCATCTATTGCAAGAGAAAAACTATAGCCCTTCGTTTCAAGAAAGAGAACGTAAGGTTTCAATAAGTCTATTTCGTCATCAACCCAAAGTATCTTAACCATATCAAATAATATTTCAATATGATATAAAACGCAACAATAAAGTGAAATGTTATAATTTACGATAAAAACTATTGAAGAAAATCAGTAATCTTTTTTTCGTCAATATTGATTGACTTAAATAAATCAATTACTTTTCCATTCTCTAAAAGCACAACTATAGGTTGACGTCCGTTAGTTGCAGAAAGGAAAAGCAAGGGAGGAACTTGCGTTGTAGGTAATTTTTCAACAGAGGTGTCTTTGTAAAATATATCTATACTTCCCTCTTTCCCCCAAAATAAAACACCAAACTTTGATTTATCTAAACTATGTCGCTTAATTATCACATCAAGTTTGATTGCGGTACGTTTACAGTGCTTACAAGCAGTAGAATATAAACAAAGCACTTTCTTTCCTTCAGAAATATTTAACTCTTGTACTTGTTCAAGAGAAAGAAGTTTTTCAAAACTTTCCATGTTTAGTTGAGCTTGTTTGCCGTATAGTTTATTTACAATGACATCTGGTGGACGTACAATAAAAGATGTGGCAAGCGGAGCCACTAAACAAAGAGCAAGAATAAGTTTTGAATATTTTATTTTCCACCCTTTTTCAAAAAATAGAGCAACACAAAGCAATAAAAGTATAATATTCTTAATTATTGTTTGTGAATCTGATAAAATCAATACCTCTCCAAAACAATGACAATTCTCTGCATCAACTTGGAAAAGCAAAGGCTTTAATAAAACATAAATTGTAAAGAAAGATAGCGAACCTACTGCAAGCCATCGAGATAATTTAGGATAAATGCCAATGATTAGCATCAATCCTAAACATGCCTCACAAGAAATCAGAATTCTTGTAAGGAAATTAGTAAAATTCCAAGAAAATAACTCATGTTCAAATACAAACATATCAAATGCTTCTATTGAAATATATTTAGTAATTGCAGAAGCAACAAAAACAAGTCCAATAAAAATTCGGATTATAGGAAGAATGATTTTCTTGA
>JAGCLI010000326.1 GCA_017647065.1 Bacteroidales bacterium | reverse complement strand
TTTTTCAATAGAAGAAATGGAAGCAGACCATATCTTGCCATGGTCAAAAGGCGGAAAAACCGACAAAGACAACTGTCAAATGCTCTGCAAACAATGCAACCGCCGAAAAAGCGATAAGTAAGAAGAAAGTTTTTTTGAATTATTTTTTTATATCTTTGTAACGATATTCTAAAATTAAGAATGCTATGAAAGAAGCGAAGTTTAGGTGCATTAAAACGTTGAAAGGACATAAAGATGATGTTACTTTTGCGACATTTAGTCCAGATGAAAATCGTATAGTTTCGTCTTCACGGGATAAAACTATAAAAATATGGGATTCAAACACTGGTGAATGTTTGCATACTTTAAAAGGACATAAACGTTTTATAAGTTCTGTTTCGTTTAGCCCTGATGGAAATCGTATAATTTCGTCTTCATGGGATAAAACCATAAAAATATGGGATTCAAATAGTGGAGAATGTTTACAAACTTTAAAAGGACACAAAGAAGGTGTTTGTTCTGCTGTTTGGAGCAAAGATGGAAAACGTTGCTTTTCTGCTGCTTGGGATGATACTTTTAGAATATGGGATACTATTAGTGGAGAATGTTTGCAAATAATTACGAGAGAATATTTTGTAGGCATATATTATGCTATTTGGAGTAAAGATAAGAAAAAAATAATAACAGATTCAAATTTTGATTACTTTAAAATATGGAATGCTGACACTGGTTCGTGTCTTCAAACTTTTGAGACACAAGGAGGAAATATCAATAACCTTGCCTTTTGTCCAAAAGAGGAACGTGTTGTCGTTGGTAGCGATGATGAAACTATTGAGATATGGGATATAAATAGTGAAAAATGTGTACAAACCTTAGAAGGACACACCTGTGCTGTTGAATCTGTTGTATGGAGTAGTAACGGAGAATATTTACTCTCTGCTTCGCGAGATTTAACTGCAAAAATATGGAATGTAAATAGTGGAGAATGTTTGCAAACTTTGGAAGGGCATCTTTGTGAAGTGTTATCGGCTGTGTGGAGTAAAGATGAAAAACGAATACTTACAGCTTCATCGGATAGAACTATTAAAATATGGCAAGAAAACGCTGATCCATCTTTTGAAATAGAAAAAACAGATGATGAAAAGTATATGAAATCTGTAAAGACATTTGATTTAGGTGTTTTTGGTGTAGAATCAATTGAGTGGAGTCCAGATGGAAGGTATTTAATATTACTTTGGTATGTAGGGTATATTTGCATATTTGATGTGATTGAAGGATTAAAAATAGATGGTTTTGAAGGAGATAGTCGAGGTGTTACTTCTGTTGCGTGGAGTCCTGACGGAAATTATATTCTTACAGCTTCTGAAAGTAGGGTTGTTAAAATTTGGGATTTTAATAAAAGAAAATGTATTAAAATCTTTGAAGGGCATGAAGGGAAAATATTATCTGTTTCGTGGAGTTTAGATGGAAAACAAATATTTTCCACATCAACTGATAATACTTTTAGAATATGGGACGTAAATACAGGTTTGTGTATTCAAACTTTTAAGGAAAATGAATATGACAAAAGATTGGCAGTATGGAGCCCAGATAAAAAAAGAGTAGCGTTTGTTTCGGAACGAAAGACTGTGAAAATATTTGATACCGAAATAGGAACACTTGAACAAGATTTAAGAAAGAATGCAATAGAAATAGAATCTATTGCATGGAGTCCTAATGGAGAATATATTTTTGTTAATTTGTGGTGTGAATCTACCGTGGAAATATGGAATGTGGAGAGAAAAAAATGTGTAAAATGCTTGGATTCTCATAAAGAAGATATATTTGCGGCAGCATGGAGTCCTAATGGAAAATATATAGTTACGACTTCAATGGATGGTACTGTTAAAATAAATGATGTAAAAACAGGTTTATGCATTCAAACCTTAGTTGGGTATCACGAAATTGCGAACTCTATTGCATGGAGTCCAGATGGAAATCATATTGTTTCTATTTTCAATGATGGAGCTCTTAAAATTTGGAGTGTGGAGTAAGAAAATACACTCTGCAAACAATGCAACAGAAGCAAAAAGCGATAAGTAAAGAAAATCTTACATTTATTTCGTATAAAGAAAAAAAGCAAGAATTATCACAGGACCCTTTTCAACCTCATATAATTCTTGCTCTTGTTGTTTTTTTTGCGTATTCGGACCCACCCCCCTCGCCAGGCTGGTGGAGTACCCAGAGGGTTCCCCTAATTCTTTTGCAAAGATACAACAAATTTCAAATTTGTCATTTTTTTTTGCAAAAAGATGTATTTTTATTCTTATAATACATTTCAAAATAAGTACGTGTTATGGCATTAGAAGGTTAATTTCTTAAAACAAAAAAAGAGTTGAAGCTAAAAAATTCAACTCTTTTTTTGTACCTCCAGTAGGACTCGAACCTACATTTAAAGTTTAGGAAACTTTCGTTCTATCCCTTGAACTATGAAGGCAAGCTTTTCCAGCTTTTTATTTTAGTGTTCTCTTGATTTCTAATTCTTCGTAGCCTTCTATTATGTCGCCTACTTTGATGTCGTTAAAGTTTTCTATGTTCAATCCGCAGTCTTGTCCCATAACTACTTCTTTTACGTCATCTTTGAAACGTTTCAACGATGCTAATTTAACTGTATAGACTACGATTCCATCTATAATTATTCTAACCTTTGTAGAACGTGCAATCTTTACTTCTAAACACATACAGCCTGCAATTGATCCAACTTTCGAGATTTTGAATGTTTCTCTTACTTCAAGGTTTGCTACTATCTTTTCTTGGATTTCAGGTGATAGCATACCTTCTATCGCATCTTTTAATTCGTTTATCGCGGTGTAGATAATAGAGTAAAGTCTTATGTCTATTTGTTCTTGTTCTGCAAGTTTTCTTGCTCCAACTGACGGACGTACTTGGAATCCTATAATGATTGCATTTGATGCTGTTGCTAACAATACGTCTGATTCTGTGATTTGTCCTACTGATTTGTGGATTACATTTACTTGTACTTCTGGGGTTGAGAGTTTCAACAATGAGTCTGACAATGCTTCTACCGAACCGTCCACGTCTGCTTTTACAATCAAGTCTAATTGTTTGAAGTCTCCTATCGCAATTCTTCTACCTATTTCGTCTAATGTTATGTGTTTTTGTGTTCTTAGACCTTGTTCTCTTTGTAATTGTGTACGTTTGTTTGATAGATCTTTAGCATCTTTTTCGCTTTGCATAACGTTGAATGTGTCTCCTGCTTGTGGTGCTCCGTTTAAGCCTAATAATAATACTGGTGCTGAAGGGCCTGCTTCTTTTAAGAGTTTATTTCTTTCGTTATACATCGCTTTTACTCTTCCGTATGTGGCTCCTGCCAATACTACATCGCCTTGACGTATTGTTCCGTCTTGTACAAGTATTTTCGCTACGTATCCTCTACCTTTGTCAAGTGAAGATTCTATTACTGTTCCTTTTGCTCTCTTGTTTGGATTGCCTTTTAGTTCCAACATATCAGCTTCTAAAAGTACTTTTTCTAATAGTAAATCTACGTTAGTTCCTTTTTTGGCTGAGATTTCTTGTGATTGAATTTTTCCTCCCCAATCTTCTACTAAAAGATTCATATTTGCAAGCTCTGATTTGATTCTATCAGGGTCTGCTGCTGGGCGGTCTATTTTATTTAATGCAAAGACGATTGGAACGCCTGCTGCTTGTGCGTGGTTGATAGCTTCTATTGTTTGAGGCATTATCTTGTCATCACAAGCGATAACGATAATTGCTATATCTGTCATCTTAGCTCCACGAGCACGCATCGCTGTAAACGCTTCGTGTCCTG
>JAGCLI010000325.1 GCA_017647065.1 Bacteroidales bacterium | reverse complement strand
CCTGATACTGATGGGTATGTGCAATTTGAAAGTAATTGATGAATTGCGTGTCCCATTTCGTGGAATACTGTCAATGCTTCATCTGCTGTAAGTGTTGTTGCTCCGTTTGGTGATTTTGCATAGTTGAAACATACTGTGATAACTGGAGTTATGTTCTTTCCGTCTTTGCGTGATTGTCCTCTGTATTCGTTACACCATGCTCCTGAACCTTTTGATGCTCTTGTGTATGGGTCCCAATAAAGTATTCCTACGTGTTCGCCTTTTTCGTTCTTTGCTTCAAATGCTAATACGTCTTCTGCGTAAACTGATACGTCTTTTCTTTCTGTGAAACTAATGCCGTATAGTTTTGTAAGTACGTCAAAGCATCCTTGTCTTACGTTGTTGATTTCAAAGTATGGGCGTGTAAGTTCTGCGTCAAAGTTATATTTTTGTTGGAGTACTTTTTCTGCATAGTAATACATATCCCATGCTTCTAATGTCGCTCCTGGTACGTCTTTTGACAACATTGCTTGGAATTGTGCTGCTTCTTCTTTTGCTACTTTTACTGAATATGATAATAGGTTTTCCAATAAGTCAAATACTGCTTTTGGTTCTTTTGCCATTCTTTCTTCTAATTGATAGTGTGCGAATGTTTCATAACCTAAAAGTTGTGCTTTTTTTGCACGTAGTTCTGACATTTGTGCTACTAATGCGTTGTTGTCTGTTTCGCCTCCGTTGTTGCAACGATTAACTCTTGCATTGAAGATTTCTTTTCTTAAATCTCTGTTGTCAGCGTATGTAACAAATGGTATGAATGAAGGATTGTCAAGTGTGAATATCCATTTTCCTTCTTTACCTTCTTGTTTTGCTAATGCTGATGCTTTTTCTATTTCGCCTTGTGGTAGGCCTTTAAGGTTTTCTTCTTTGTCTATAACTAATTGATATGCTTTTGATTCTTTCAAAAGGTTAGCATCGAATTTTGCTTCTACTTTTGTAAGTTCTGCATTTACTTTTCTTAGTTCTTCTTGTTTTGCTGCGTCAAGTAATGCTCCTGAACGTACGAATTTGTTGTAGGTTTTTTCTAATAATGCTAATTGTTCGCCTGTGTATTTTTGAGAATCTTTTGCGTCATATACTGCTTTGATTTTCTCAAATAACTTTGCGTTCATTGAAATATTGTCGGAATGTGTTGCCATCATTGGTCCGACTTGTTCATTTACCTTTTGTAATTCTTCTGATGTGTTTGCTGCCATCATATTGAAGAATACGCCTGCAACTTTTGAAAGAGTTTCTCCTGCATAATCTAACGCTGCTATTGTGTTGTCGAAGGTTGGTGCTTCTGCATTGTCGATTATTGCTTGGATTTCTTTGTTGTGTTCTTCCATTGCTGCTTCAAAAGCTGGCAAATAGTGTTCTACTTTAATTTTTTCAAATGGGGCGGTTTCAAATGGTGTGTCCCATTTTTGTAGTAATGGATTGTCTGTTGTTTCTTGTTTAGAACAAGATGCGAACATAAGTCCTGATACTAAAATTGTCATAAGTGTTTTTTTCATACTGTTGTTTTGTTAATTTATTATTTTATTATTCTTCTGTTTTTTTAAATTTGAATTTCGGTTCTTCGTGGTTTAATAGTCGTTTTATGTTTTTTCTATGTGTCCACAAAATAAATATTGCAACTAAAATTGCAAAGGCGAGTTCTATTATGTTGATTTTTTCATTTATCACTCCACATCTTATGCAGTAGAACACAGGGAATGACACCGCTGCACTCATTGAGGAAAGAGAAACATAGTGCGAAAGGATAAAGACTACAACAAAGACTGCTAAAACCAAAGGTATGATTTTTAAGAATAAACCTATTACTATTCCAAGCATAGTTGCAACTCCTTTTCCTCCTTTAAATCCTGCAAAAATAGGTAAGGCATGTCCTATTACACAGAAAATACCTACGCTTAGTTGGTATAAAATCATATAGTCGCTATTTGCGATTTCCATTCCAAAGTAGCGTGATAAATAAATAGCAAGCCAACCTTTGAAAGCGTCAATGCAAAGAACAAATATTCCTGGAAGTAGTCCTAAAACTCTTATGGTATTTGTTGCTCCTGCGTTTTTACTACCTTTTTCTCTTACGTCTATTCCGTAAAATGATTTTCCTATCCAAACCGCTGAGGGAATTGAACCTAAAAGATATGCTACTACTAATCCTATTACTAAGGCCAATATTACGGGTATTGTAATTGTTATTGTCATTGTTTTATTCCTCCTCTTGTGTTTCTATTTCTTGATATTCTTCTTCTTGTCCTAATTCAATTGTTCTTATAAAATTACGTTTTTGTGCTGGGGTTGCAACTCTATATACATAAACTCTTCCTTTCTCTGTTTTAAACTCTCTATCCTCTCTTGGTGTTTCGTTGATTGTTGAATTGATTGTTTCATTAGAAGAAAGTATATCCATTGCCGAACCGTTGTATTCAAAATAATACCAATGGTCTGGATTTGCCTCTATGTATATTCTAATCGTTGGAGAAAGGGCACATTTTAATATTTGAATACGTGTCTTGATTGTTTTATTAACTTGATATTTTCCTACGGTTGCAAGTTCAAAGTTTCCTTTACCTATGTATGAACGAAGTACAGGGTCCCATTCTAAACGTACGTCTGTGAAGAAGATTTTATTCTTCATTTGTTT
>JAGCLI010000324.1 GCA_017647065.1 Bacteroidales bacterium | reverse complement strand
GGCAAGGGAAGGCTTGTTTAATATTCTAAACAATAGAATAGATTTTGAAGAAACAAGAGTGCTTGACCTTTTTGCAGGCACAGGAGCAATAAGTATAGAGTTTATTTCTCGCGGAGCAAGATATGTTACAAGCGTTGATGAGAGTCCGAAGTGTATTGACTTCATAAAAAAAACTTGTACAACGCTTGAAATAGAAAATCTCTTTGCTTTAAGAGCCGATGTGTTTAATTTCTTGGGTAGAAGTCAGCAAAGCTTCGATTTAGTCTTTGCCGATCCTCCTTACGATTTAAAACAATTTGATATGATTCCTTCACTTGTTTTAAAATCTTTTGTAAAACCGGGTGGAATGTTTATACTTGAACACTCCAAAGAGCACAATTTCTCTGACAATCCTTATTTTACAGAGCAAAGAAATTACGGAAAAGTGAATTTTAGTTTCTTTACATTTGAACAAAACCAAACAACAGAAAACAATGAGTAAGAAAACAATATGTATAGGTAACGCTCTTGTTGATAAGATATGTTTGCTTGAAAACGACACTATGCTTACAACAGAGAATCTACCAAAAGGAAGTATGCAAATCATAAGTCAAGACGACTCTATTAGATTACAAGAGGCTACTTCTAAACTTAAAAGCGAAATTTCAACAGGAGGAAGTGCCGCAAACACAGCAAACGGACTTGCAAACCTTAATATAGAAACTGCATACATAGGAATGGTAGGAAAAGACCAATATGGAGATTTCTATATGGAAGATATGCAAAAAAATAACATAAAAACAAACTTCTTTAAAAGCGAAACAACTCAAACAGGCTTAGCCTTAGCTCTTGTTTCCAAAGACGGAGAAAGAACTTTCGCTACTCACCTTGGTGCAGCTATTGAATTAAACGCTTCTCTTATTACAAAAGAACTTTTTGAAGGCTACGACTATCTTCATATTGAAGGATACTTGATTTCAAACAGAGATTTATTCAAAAAAATCATTGAATGCGGAAAAGCATCTGGTTGTAAAATCAGCATAGACCTTGCATCATACAACGTAGTTGAAGACAACTTAGAATTTTTGCAAGAAGTATGCAAAGGAGTTGAAGTAATATTTGCAAACGAACAAGAAGCAGAAGCATTTACTAAGACATCAGCCGAAGAAGCCGTACATATAATTGCACAATACGCCAACATTGCCGTTGTAAAACTTGGGGCAAAAGGCTCAATCATTAAACACAATGGAGAAATCACAACAATTCAAGAAGTAAAACGTGAAAAAATAGACACAACCGGTGCAGGCGATCTTTACGCAAGTGGATTCCTTGCAGGATTATGCCAAGACCTTCCTTTAAATCAATGTGGAAAAATGGGAAGTGTGCTTGCCGGAAACGTAATAGAAATAATGGGCACAAAAATGTGCCCAGAACGTTGGAGTAAAATTAAAGAAGAAATCGCAAAATCTTAATTAATCTTCCAAATAATAAGTTATTGTACTAACAACCCTGCATTTCTTAATATGTGGGGTTGTTTCGTCTAAGTCTTCTATTGAGATTTGTCCTTGCCATGCAGTTTTCATTTTTCCTAACTTGCTTTCGGCATCTTTAGCAAACTGCTCTCCTGCTTTTTTCGCATTAGCCAGACTTTCGGTTATTAGTTTTGGCTTAAAGACATTAACATCTGATATTTCATAACTTGCACCATCGTCCCAATAGTCTTGGTCTATCACTACGCCTCTTTCATACAATTCGGTAACTCTTTTTTCCAAAGTTTGCACTTTTTCAATTGCTTTACTCTTTACAAAAAGTCTTACGCTACCTCTTACGTATTTTGTTTTATTATTTTCATATTCATCATAACTAACTTTGCCCACGAAAATTTCTTCATCGGTAAAGCCAATTTCTTTCAAGAAATCAATTACTATCTTTTCTTTTTCCTTTGATACTCTCAACGCATCTTGAAGCGTATTTTGAAGAATCGCAAATCTAATAGACATTGAAGCTACGTCTGCTTTGACTTCAAGCTCTGCTGCACCTTTTACCGTTACTACTCTTTGGCCCATAGAAACTGCTTTCAAGCCTTGATAAACCGAAAAGCCAATTGCACAAGAAGCAATCAAAATAACCGCTGCCATAATCCAAACAGCACTCTTGTTTTGTTTTCTTTCTTTTTCCATAATCTTTTATTTTTTTGTGTAAATAATTATTCCTACTCTTTCAACGTGCTCAATAAGTTCTTTGTTTTTTAATGTATGAAATATAGAGACATCAAACTGATAAGGAAGCAACAAATCATCTATCGCAAGACTTATTCTATTGAGGTCTTTTCTTGTCAGGCTCTCTCCTTTCAAAGTTATATCAACATCGGAAAAGGGTTTGTAATTTCCTTTTGCACGAGAACCATATAATATCACTGACTCTACTTGCTCATTTTTTGCAAATAAAGCATTTAATTTTTCTAATTCCGAAACTTTTAATCCGTATAACATATTAAAAACAAAAGGAGAGCATCTTTTTTTCAAAATCATTAAACAATGGAGCGTAGGTATCTATTATTGATTCTAAGATTTCCGCAACTGTTTCATCATCATAATTATGAGAAGTGAGATTTCTATCGTTTATAGATTCCATCCAAGCCTCATTTTCTATTATTCCCATCTCAAAAGCCTTACGAAAAGCATCGCGAGAGCCTTGAATATTTGTGTATCCTTGATATTGAGCATAATCTTTCATTACTTTCCAAGCCAATTCGTGAGTATATTCAAATCTTTGTATTAAACCCTCTTCCAACAAATCATCAATTTCCTCTCCCCACTCCAATTTATTTGAAATTATATCAACGGCTTGATTGAATTTCTCTAAGGCTTTACGATAATTATTAAATCTTTGTATCCAACGAATGTCCTTTTCTACCATCTTTTTTCTTGATTATTTTCTTGGTATAATACAGCAAAGATATAACATTTATTAGAAATCTAAGAAAAATTCAGAAATAATTTCATAACTTTGCACCTTAAATTAAAGAAAATTAAAAATACATTTTAATTATGACAAGAGATACACAAATCTTTGACCTTATTCAAAAGGAAAGAGAAAGACAAACAAAAGGAATAGAATTGATTGCTTCTGAAAACTTTGTTTCTGATCAAGTAATGGAAGCAATGGGTAGCGTAATGACAAACAAATACGCAGAAGGTTACCCTGGAAAAAGATATTATGGTGGTTGCCAAATCGTAGACCAATCAGAACAACTT
>JAGCLI010000323.1 GCA_017647065.1 Bacteroidales bacterium | reverse complement strand
TATAGGTAGTGTGCTTAGTGCTAAGGGCATTTGGTCTATGTAGTTTGAGCCAAGGTCTATGTAGTGTAGGTGCGGTAAGGTAGATAACGTATCGGATAGGTGTTTTATTTTGTTTTTGGTTAAAATTAGTTTTTCTAAGTTGGGAAATTGATATACTTCACTTGGTATTTCTTTTAGTCTTTGTTTTGATAGGTCAAGACATTTTACACAATCTTTTTGTTTTAAGGCCTCTTCTAAGGTCTTATAACATGGCTTTTGTGCTATAAGAGTGGTGGTAAGTAGTAGGCTAATAATTAGATAGTATATTCTTTGCATTTTCACAATCCTTTTTTATTTGCTCTACAAGGGCATCTACCGATGGAAACTTTTCTTGCTTTCTTAAAAACTCTTTGAATTCTATTTTTATTTCTTTGTTATAAATATTTCTTTCAAAGAAAAAAATATGTAATTCTATGCTTTTTATTTTCTTATCAAATGTTTCTCTATTGCCTATCGATACTACGCCTTTAAACATCACATCATCTACCTCTGCTCTTACTGCATAGACTCCATCGGGTGGTATTAACTTATTGTTAGATGGCTTTATATTTGCCGTTGGATAGCCAAGGTTTCTACCAATCTTATAGCCATGAATTACTTTCCCTTCTATACTATAACTATATCCTAACATTTGATTGGCAAGACTTATTTCTCCTTTTTCTAAGGCTTTTCTTATTTGTGTAGAGGAAATCTCCTTTCCATTATGCCAAACACAATCCTCTACCCTTTTTATTTTAATTGATTTATACTCTCCTTTTGCAAGAATATCGTCAAATTGTGTGGAGCCTTTTCTTCCAAAACGATTGTCATATCCCAATACTATGCTTTTTGGATTAAGATTTTCTATTACAAGGTCTAAAAATTCCGATGCTTCAAGCCTTGCAATCTCTTTTGTAAAGTGTAACACAACTACATAATCCACTCCACTTTTACGCAATCTCTCTAAACGTTGCGAGTGGGTTTGCAACACTTTAACCTCATTCTCATTTTCGGCTATTACTTGCCTTGGGTGAGCGTCAAAGGTAATCACCATAGAACAAGTATTCTCTTTCTCTGCCTCTTGTTTCAAGTCGTTCAAAAGTGCTAAATGTCCCTTATGAACTCCATCAAACATTCCAATAGAGAGAACGGGTTGCTTATCAAAATCTTTTAAATTCTCAAATCTTAATACTTCCAAAACACAATAAATTATTGCTCAAATGAGTTTGCAAAAGTACAAAAAACAACTATCTTTGCAAAAAAATTAAGAATGGATATAATAAAACCAGAGAACGATACCTATAAATTTCGCCTACCTGTACAAATACGATTTAGCGATTTAGACGCTCTAAACCACGTAAACAATAGTTATCAAGCCCAATACTACGATTTAGGACGTATAAACTATTTTGAGGCGGTGAATGGTGGCAAATTTGGTTGGAATGAGGTTTTGGTTGTGATAGTAAATACCGAAAATAACTTCTTTCACCCAATCCTACAAGGAGAAGAAATATATGTAGAGACAAAACTTGTAGAATTTGGCAACAAATCAATGAAAATGCACCAAAGACTCATTACCTCAAACGGTCAAATCAAAGGTACATGCAAGACAATACTTGCGGGATATAATCAAAAAACACATTCCTCAGCTCCAATACCACAAGAATTTAAAGACAAATTCTTAAAATTTGAGTCCACAAAGTAAGGTTAATTGAAAATAAATGACTACTTTTGCCGAAAATAACAATAAAAACATAAAGAAATGCAAAACATAGATTGGAAAAACCTACCATTTGGTTACTTCAAAACAGATTACAACGTACGTTGTTATTACAGAGATGGAAAATGGGGTGAATTAGAAGTTACTGATTCAGAAGAAATCACAATGCACATGGCAGCAACTTGCTTGCACTATGGACAAGAAGCTTTTGAAGGAATGAAAGCATTTAGAGGAGTAGATGGAAAAATCCGTTTGTTCCGTCCATACGAAAACGCAAAACGTTTAATACGTTCAGCAGAAGGCGTTATGATGGCACCAGTTCCAGAAGAATTATTCGTAAAAGCTTGTATAGAAGTTGTAAAGAGAAATGAAAGATTCGTTCCACCAGCAGGAAGCGGAGCATCATTATATTTACGTCCATTATTGATAGGAACAGGAGCACAAGTTGGAGTAAAACCAGCAACAGAATACCTTTTCGTAGTATTTGCAGGCCCAGTAGGACCATACTTCAAAGAAGGATTCAAACCAGTTCAAATCCAAATCGTAAAAGATGCAGACCGTGCAGCTCCACTTGGAACAGGAACACTAAAAGTTGGAGGAAACTACGCAGCATCTTTACAATCAGGTCAAAGAGCTCACGATGAAGGATTCTCAAACGTACTTTACCTTGACGCAAAAGAAAAGAAATACATAGATGAAGCAGGAGCAGCAAACTTCTTCGGAATAAAAGACAACACATACTGCACTCCAAAATCATCATCAATCCTTCCTTCAATCACAAATATGTCATTACGCCAATTAGCAGAAGACATGGGATTGAAAGTAGAACAAAGACAAATCTCTATCGATGAATTATCTACATTTGAAGAAGTAGCAGCATGCGGAACAGCAGCAGTTATCTCTCCAATTGGAAAAATAGTAGATAGAGAAACAGGAAAAGTATATGATTACGGCACAGAAGCAGGCCCAATCTGTACAAAACTTTACAAACAACTAAAAGGAATCCAAGAAGGAGAAGTAGAAGATACTCACAATTGGAACTTAGTAGTAGAATAAACTGATTTTTTTTGACTTTATAAGCAAAAGCCGTTCGATTAAAACATTGGGCGGCTTTATTTTTAAAACATTATGGAAAAAATCTTAGTAATACAAACAGCCTCCATAGGCGATGTAATCCTTGCAAGCTCACTCTTAGAAAAATTACACCACAAATTTCCTAACTCACAAATAGACCTAATGATAAAAGACGGCAATCAAGCCCTTTTTCACTCACACCCTTTTATCAATAACCTATGGATATGGAATAAAAAAGACAAAAAATATCTAAGACTATGGGATTTATGCGATAGAATAAGAAAAGAAAAATACGATGTAGTCTTTTGCATACAACGATTCTTTTCCTCAGGCCTTGTAACCCTATACTCAGGAGCAAAAAAACGCATAGGCTTTAAGAAAAACCCACTATCAATATTCTTTACCCATAGAGTAGAACACAAAATAGAACAAGGCATACACGAAGTAGATAGAAACATATCCCTATTAGAAGGCTATTGGTGTAAAACAGCACCACGCCCAACGCTTTATCCCACAAAACAAGACTATGCCAAAACAAGCATATACAAACAAGGCAATTACTACACCCTAAGCCCAGCATCACTATGGCCAACCAAGACCTTAGAAAAAGAAAAATGGATAGAACTAACCAATCACTTACCAGAAGACTCCCCACTCTATCTTTTAGGCTCTCCACAAGATGAAGCACTATGCCAATACATAAAACTCCACACCAAACACACCAATACCTTTAACCTATCGGGCAAACTAACTCTTTTACAATCAGCAGCCCTAATGCGAGATGCCAAAATGAACTTCACAAACGACTCAGCACCTTTGCATCTTTGCACTTCGGTCAATGCACCGGTAACGGCAGTCTTTTGTTCCACAAGCACAAGCTTCGGATTCACACCCCTAAGCGATGATTCCTTAGTAGTAGAAGCCACACCAACACCAAAATGCAAACCATGTGGCCTACACGGAGCAAAAAAATGTAAAAACAACACCTTTCAATGCAGTAAAAACATAGATATAAACAAACTAATAGAAAGAATATGAAAAAGATAATCCTTAGTCTTGCCCTTGCCATAATAGCAAGCCAAGCCATAGCCCAAAAAAACGAAATAACCTATCGTTCATTTCAAAAAGACGTAAAACAACAAGACACCACCCAAACCATAATCTATCGTAACCAAGACCAAATAGCAATACAAACCACCCTTGACTTACAACAATACAACCCAATAGAAGGCCTACCCTTAGAAACCCTATTTATAGACTACCAAACCTCCACAATCACTCGTCAATTAGAATACACAGACGGACAAACCTACACAGGCTCCACCCAAATACCCGATACAAAAAACCTAACCCTACAAGGCGAAGAAACCATACTTGGTTACAAATGTCAAAAATACACAACCTCCATAAACTCCAATAGCATAGAAATATGGATAACCCAAGACCTTAATATGAATGCCACACCCTTTGCACAATTCTCAGGCTTAAAAGGCACAATGGTGCAATACATAAGAAACGGAAGTCAAATCACACAACTACACACCAACACAAAACTAAACAAAAAAGCCAAACTCACAACCCAACCAAAAGAAAACACCACCCAAGTAACCCTACGTCAATTAGATCAAATAGAAAAAGACAAAAAAGTCATAACAACCAATATCTTCTCAAAACAACGCATACATTGGGGCGACACAACTCATCACCAAGGTCCAATGCCACTTGACACAACCCTACACTTTGCAGGAGGAACTCTAATTCTTAAAAAAATAAACCTAAAACACCTACCCGACCATTACCAATTCTTTGCCGAACTAACAACACAATCCTCAGGCGATGCCTACGACCGTACAGGAAGCATATTCATAATCCCACAAGACAGCATCACCTTCTATGACGCACTAACCAAAGGCATAGACGCAGTGCCATACTTCACAAGCAAAAAAGGAAGTAAATACCAAGGAATGACAGCCACACCACACTACACCCCGATAGTAGAACTCATACGCTTCTTTACCCCATTTGGAGTAGGACATTTCAACGACCGAGTACAAATAGACGGTTTAGAATGGCAAGAAGAAGTCTATTAC
>JAGCLI010000322.1 GCA_017647065.1 Bacteroidales bacterium | reverse complement strand
TGTTTTTTTTATTTTTTTCTTTGCTTTTTTTGTTTTTTTCTTTGCTTTTGGAATTGTAAACTTTGTAAAGAATAAAAAACATACTCCTTCGCTCTACAATGAGAAAAGATTTGTTGTAATTCTTTGGTTAATTCTTGCTTTGTCTTTTCTTTTTGCTGCACTATCCAATGGAAATGCAGAGTTTATGATAGCGATTCCTTTTATTCTTATAATGCTTTATTCTCATTATTTTGCAAATCACAAAGCAATGCTTTTCATTGGCTTGGCTTTTCTTTTGTGGAATACTTGTTTTGCATTGATTCCTCAAAAGTTTTGTAAGTTTTCTTGTAATGAAGAGATAGTTGAAATGATGAAAACTCACCCCGATGCAACTTTTATTTTGCTTGATAAGCCTGCCTCAGAGAATCTTTATCTTTATAAATATTCTAAGGAAAATATGCCAAAGGTAATTTATGCCCATAAATATAATAAAGACGAAATAAAAGCCGAAAAAATAATTACAGATGTTATTGGTGCAGAGAGTCCTTTATCTCGTTCAAGCCTTTTAAACACTTGCGAAATTGATTTTAAAGAATATGAAAAAGATAGTTTAATATTCAAATTTAAATCATTGGGAACGAAAAGAGAGTTACACCTATTGCAATTACGATGAAAATAAACTAACTTTGCACCTTGAAATAAAATCAAAGAAATGGCAAGAGAAATTGTAATAGCAACAAATAACAAGCATAAAGTAGAAGAAATACGTTCGCTTGTTGGCGATAGAATAAAAATAATCAGCCTTTCAGAACTTGGATGCAAGGAAGATATTCCTGAAACGGGAGAAACATTAGAGGAAAATGCACGTCAAAAAGCACGATACATTTGGGAAAAGTATGGAAAAGATTGTTTTGCAGACGATACTGGTTTAATGGTGGACGCACTCGATGGAAAACCGGGCGTTTATTCAGCAAGATTTGCAGGAGAGAAATGTAGTTTTGATGATAACATTGACCTAATGCTTGAAATGATGGAAGGTAAAACAAATCGTAAAGCATATTTTTCTACAGTCATTTGTTTGATTGAGCAAGGTGAAGAAAAATTGTTTGAAGGCAGTTGCCCAGGAAGTATTCTCACAGAACGCTATGGACGAGGAGGCTTTGGATATGACCCAATCTTTATTCCTGATGGATATGGCGAAAGTTTTGCAGAAATGAGTTTAGAAGAAAAAAATAAAATCTCTCATCGCGGAAAAGCAACAGATAAACTAATAAAATATCTTCTTAAATAACAAGACTATGATTAACATTAAAGAAATTGCAGAAGAACAAGTAATATCTCTTGCAAAGACAATATCTCTTGCAGCAATAACTGCACCAAAGGCAAGAGGAGTTGATAATTTGGAAATAAGAATTGCATACGGTAAAGAATTAGAACAATTATCTGAAAAGTTAAAAGAATTACACCAAAGAACAGGACAAGAGTTTCTTTTAAGAGATTCAAATAATGTTTTGCAATCACAAGCAGTTATTCTTGTAGGAAGTAAAACAAAAGTTCTTGGTTTGGATTGTGGATATTGTGGTTTTGCTTCTTGTAAAGAAAAAGAAGATAACGCTCCGCTTGCACCTTGTTTTTTTAATTCTAACGATTTAGGAATTGCAATAGGAAGTATGTGCTCTAAAATAGCAGATCATAGAATAGATAGTAGGGTAATGTTTTCAGTAGGCTTAGCTGCAAAGGAATTATCTATGCTTTCAGAATGTTCAACTGTACTTGCAATAGTTTTAAGCGTGTCGAGCAAAAGTGTATTTTTTGATAGAGTAGTAAATAAGTAAAAATAGAAAATCAATATATATGTTACAAATAGGATTTATAAGAGAAAATAGAGATTTTGTAGTAGAAAGATTAGGCGTAAAGAACTTTTCTGATGCAGAATCAAAGATAGATAATGTAATTGCTTTGGATAATCAAAGACGAAATACTCAAACAGAGTTAGATAATATTAAGGCAGAGGCTAATCGTTTGGCAAAAGAAATAGGAATGCTTTTCAAACAAGGCAAATCTGCTGAGGCAGAAGAATTAAAAGCCAAAACAGGAGAGTGTCATGTAAAGGAAAAAGAATTAGGTGAGCAATTATCAAAAATAGAAGGGGATTTAAGAGATATTTTATTGACTATTCCAAATCTTCCAAGCAAAGATGTCCCATGTGGAAAGGGAGCAGAGGATAATGAAATAGTGCATCAAGAAGGTGAAATACCACAATTGTATGCGGGTGCTGTAGAACATTGGACTCTCTGTGCAAAATATGATATAATTGATTTTGAATTAGGCACAAAAATAACAGGAGCAGGTTTCCCTGTCTATAAATCACAAGGTGCAAAACTTCAAAGAGCTCTTATAAACTTCTTTTTAGATGAGGCAGGTAAGAATGGATTTACAGAAGTGCAACCTCCGTTAATGGTAAATGAAGCTTCTGCTCTTGCAACAGGTCAATTGCCAGACAAAGAAGGTCAAATGTATTCTATTCCTTTAGATGGGTTTTATATGATTCCTACGGCAGAGGTGCCTGTTACTAATATTTTTAGAGATACAATACAAAAGCAAAGTAATCTTCCTATTTCGTGTTGTGCATACTCTCAATGTTTTAGAAGAGAGGCAGGTTCTTATGGAAAAGACGTAAGAGGTCTTAATAGATTGCATCAATTTGATAAGGTAGAGATTGTCTGCATAGATACTCCTGAACATAGCTATGAACAATTAGAAGTAATGAAAAATCATGTTGCAGGATTGTTAAGGAAATTGGAACTTCCATTCAGAATTTTACGTCTTTGTGGTGGAGATATGAGTTTTACCTCGGCTATAACTTACGATTTTGAAGTTTATTCAGCTGCTCAAAAACGTTGGTTAGAGGTAAGTAGTGTGTCTAATTTTGAGACATATCAGGCAAATAGATTAAAATTAAGATATAAAGACGAAAATAATAAAACACAATTAGCACATACTTTAAATGGTAGTGCGTTAGCCTTACCAAGAATAGTGGCTGCATTGTTGGAAAATAATCAAACAGAATCAGGGATACGTATTCCAAAGGCTTTACAAGCATATTTTGGTGCGGAAACAATAATTTAAAACTGATTTACTTAT
>JAGCLI010000321.1 GCA_017647065.1 Bacteroidales bacterium | reverse complement strand
TGCCTTTATTGAAAAATTACAAACAAGAATTTCCGAACAAGAAGAAGAAATACAATTACTAACTACTGACTTGCAAAAACATAAAATAGTTATAGAAAATCTTAACCGTAATTTAGATGAGTTAAATAAGAAAAATCAAGACAAAGACGAAAGAATTTTAAAAATTGAAGAAGAAAAGAATGCAGCGTACTATGTAATTGGAGAAAAGAAAGAACTTCTTGAAAAAGGAATTATCAACAGAAAAGGAGGATTTCTTGGAATTGGAAAACGTAGTGTTGCAAGTAGCGATTCAGAACTTAAAAACTACAAAAAAATAGATATTCGCAGAGTACCAGAAATAGAATTACCAGGAACAAAAATAAAAATACTTACATCACACCCAAGCGAATCTTATAGATTAGAATCAGATGCAAAACGTCCTACAAGACTTGTGATTACAAATCCTTCATTGTTCTGGCAAAAAAGCAAATTCCTTGTTATAGAACTTGATTAAAAGAAAAACCGAAATACATAATATTTACTTAATGGGCATAATTTTTATAATTTGTGCCCATTTTTTATTTTTTTTTCTTACTTTTGCAAAAACGTTTATTTATTAACTAAAATTTAATTGGTATGAAAAAATTTATGTTTATGGCATTTGTAGCAGTTTTAGCTATTTTGCCTTTGTCAAATGTTAAAGCCCAAAATTGGGGAGTAGGTCTTGTAGGTGGTTTTGACTACGGTATTCAAGTAAAGAAATACATGGGAGGAAATAACCTTGACTTCCGTGGACACCTTCATAATTACGGATTCCAAGTTGCAGGATTGTACGAATGGAATTACGACCTTGGAAGCAACTTTACTTTGTATTATGGAGCAGGAGCAGGACTTGGAACATGGAGAATCTCTGCTGACCACGATATGGGCTTTGGTCTTGACATTGAAGCTATAGTTGGAGTTGAATGGCAAATACCTGGAGTTCCTTTAGCTTTGTCTTTAGATTACAGACCAGCGTTTCAAATCCTTCCAGAAACAGATTTCTACGAAAAAGGATTTGCATTCGGAATTAAATACTTATTCTAAGAATAGGTAATAAAAGAAATAAAAAGGAGCAACAACTATTTTGGTTGTTGCTCCTTTTGTTTTATAAAGAAAACAATGATATAAAACTATGAAAAATCGGCTTTTTATTTTGAAAAAACAAAGAAAAAATTTGAAAAAACAAAGAAAAAATTAAAAAAATAAAAGACTTTTTTGGCATTTTTAAGGCTTTAAAAAGTTAAGTCTTTGATTTTGTAGTTTTAATCAAGGGTTTATATTTTCAATATTTGCAATCAGAAATTTTAGAGTTGAAAATTCTTTAAACATTCGGGCTTAACCCTCGGCAAAACGAATTTATTTTAAAACAAAACGCCCGCTTGTCAAAAGAAAATTAAGACTCGCGAGCGTCAAACAATTTACTAACTAAAAAATTATATTGTTCTACTTTATTAACATTAAGTTTTCGTTAAACTTATCCATATTTGATTTCTTTGTAAGGTCTTGTATTTGGAACTAATCAACAATCCACCAAATTCCTAAACCTCCAAGAGTTACTAATTTAAGGATAGCTTTATCTGTTTGCCCAATTAAAAATCTATCAGCTCCAAATCCTCCTGCAACAACAGAGACAACAAGATTGATAGTAGGGTCTAAAAACTCTACTGCTGATAATAATTGAATTTGTTCAGGAGTTAAAGATTCTAATTGTTTTTTTACTTCAATTAAATCAGTACTACTAAACATTTTTCCATTAGTTAGAAGGAATTGATTGATAACTTGTTTTTTAGAATCTTGATTTTCTGCATCTACTCCTTCTATTTGAATTGGTAATACCTCAGATTGAGCAACAACATTATTTGTTTTTTCTGCAAAAACTACATTTGTAGATAATGCACATGCAAAAAACATTAAATATATTATTCGTTTCATTTTTACTTTTTTTAATTAACAAAAATTATTCATTGCAACACTCTGAATCAATAACAATATATTCTTTATTATCGCTACCAAGAATCTTAACTTCTTTTTCTGTACGGAAATTTTTATACTTTGCCCCATATGCAGTTACACGTGCATTATATTTTTTATAAATAATACCTAGTGGAGACTTTTTTATTGTAAGTTCATATTTAGGATGAACTAAAACATCACAATCTGGGCAAGATTCCATTGCCTTATAAGCAGCTATTGAACGAGCAAAATTCTTTCTACGTTGGAATATTTTAAATCCTCCCCAAAAAGATCTTTCATGTAAATTATTAAAATCTCCTACATAATCAATGCCTTCCAACATTTTTTGTTCTTTTAGACCATCTATACGAAAGCCTAAAATATATCTAACACTAGCTTCTCCAACAAGTTTTTCTTCTTGAGAAATTTCAATGTCAGCTTTTATTGGATCTAATTCCACATTTCTAAGCATAACAGTAGTAGATTGTGCTCCTTTTTGCACAGAAGCACAAGAAGCAAATGCCATTGTAGCAATCATTGCTAATAATAAATATTTAAATTTCATAATTTTATCCCTAATTCGTGTCGGGCGCAACTTCTAATTTGTAATTTAATCTACTTTGTAATATTCATAACATCCCCCAAAAAACAAATCTTCGTATTTGTTAGGTATGTCTGATTGTTCCATATCCTCACAATCACCCCAATGATTATTGATATGTATTGGAGTACCAGAAAATTCACTAGTCCCAACAAGGCACCAACAATCGTTAATTGGACTTTCGCAACTTGCGAACATAATAGATGTTACGACAACTAATAAACAAAAAATCTTTTTCATTTTTTAATAATTTTCACAAGTAAGTGTTAAACCCAGGTTTTCACATTCTTCTGCTGGAAATAGCTCTGCCCATTCTCCCGTTAAGTCCCACCATGTTGCATCAGCACAATCACCTTCAAAATTAACGATTGTAGGCTCTCCCTCTCCGTAAAGCGACAGAGACGCCATATCCCCCGAAGCTTCGCAATAGCAATCATTAGAAAAATGACCACTTGAACCGACATTTTCGTCTCCTTGATACCATTCTTCCAATTCTTCGCAACTTGTAAATAAAGCAATAAATATTGCCATTAAAGTTAAAAATCTAAATTTCTTCATTTTGTTAAATTTTTCTTTGATTTGCCCAAGTCCCAAATGGCGATATGTTTTCTTTCTTTGACTTCAAGGCATAAAAAAACGTGGGACTTTTTATCTTATCGTTGTATGAGGTCCTCGAAACTACCTACTTGCCAAATAAGAAAAGCCCACGATGTTACTCGTGAGCGTTTTCCGCTTAACTTTTTGGCAAGATTTATGAAATTTTCGAGGTTTCATACAACCAAATATAAGCAAAAACGCTTTAATATGTCGTAATAAAATTACTTAGTCTAAATTAAAATTATTCTTTTTTCTCTATTCCTCCTTTTTTAAGTTAATAAAATCTACGATGTTTAAAGTATCGAGTGCAAATGTACAATAAAAATTTTATAAAATTTGGTTCTTTTTTGGTTCTTTTCGCTTTTTATAACTTAAAACGCTGATTTATATATATTTAATTTGTATTTAATTTCTTTAAATAAACTCTTAATTTTCAAATTCAAAATTTGTAGGTAAAAACCTTTATTTTACGGAAATTTCATTTTGGGATTTTTGTGAAATTTTTTGCGAAAAATTGACGAAAATTGGGGTAAAATTTTCGCAAATTTGGACTTTTTTTACGAAAAGCCGATTTAAATTTTCAAAAGTCCGATTTAAATTTTTGAAAATCGGCTTTTCGTTGATCAAAAGTCCTGATTTTTTTGGCAAAAAACAGCGAAAAAATCGCAAAAATCAAAGACTTTTTTGACAAAATTAGGGCTTAAAAAAGTTAAGTCTTTGATTTAGTGACTTTTAGTTAAGGGCTTATATTTTCAAAATTTGCGATTAGAAATCTTAAAGTTGAAAATTCTTTAAGCATTTGGGCTTAACTTGTGGTGAAAGTATTTTATTTTCTACCAAGGCTTCGTTTTTAATGTTTTTTTCTTAACTTTGCAGTATGGCAACTTTGAATAAGAAAAAGATTATAAATGATCCTGTTTATGGATTCATAAATATTCCTAATGAGGATTTGTTTGATTTGATTCAAACAAGCGAAATACAAAGGCTTAGAAGAATTAAGCAATTGGGATTAAGCAATTTGGTTTATCCGGGTGCGGAACATACAAGATTTGCTCACTCTTTGGGGGCTATGCACTTGATGTGTGAGGCATTAGACGTGCTTCGTCAAAAGAACGTGGAGATTTCTTCTGAGGAATACACCTCTGCTCTCTCGGCAATATTGTTTCACGATAGCGGTCATTCGCCTTTTTCTCATTGTTTGGAGCATGTATTTTTTTCTTCTTCACACGAGGAGGTTTCTTTGGAGTTTATGAAAAAGAATTCTTTGTCTTCGGTTGCAATTGATATATTTTCGGATTCTTATCCAAGAAAATTC
>JAGCLI010000320.1 GCA_017647065.1 Bacteroidales bacterium | reverse complement strand
TATTAAAAAAAACGCTTTTTTCTTTAATTTTTAATTCGTGTTAAAAAAATATTTTTACTTTTGCACCAACAAACACGTACATAAAAAAGGTTATTCAACCATTTTTTAAGTTCAACATTTAATATAATTAAAGTAACACAGCAAAGCACCTGTTCAATGTGCTTGTTTATGTCAATTACAATATGTATAGTAAAACTCAACTCTTAGAACAATCTTTGGAAGAACTAAAAAAAATAGCCAAAGATTTAGGTTTGACGAAAATTAGTCGTTTAAACTCTCAGGATTTAATCTATAAAATTTTGGATTTCCAAGCTCAAACGCAATCCACACCAATTGCACAAAGCAATCAAGAGGAAGGCAAACGAAGAACAAGAACTCGCATTAAACCAAAACCAATTGCCGAAAGCAATGTAAAGAAAGACAACACCGAAACCGAAACTCCAAAAGTCAAAAAGCCTAAAAAAAATGATGAAATAGTAATAAACGACCTAAAACTTGCCGAAATTCCGGAGATTCCACAAGTTGAAGAGGTTATTCTTCCCGATTTCACTCCTACTTTAAAACTCACTAAAACCGAAACAAAGAAAGAGGAAAATAAAACCAAGAAAGAATTTACTCAAACCAAGAAAGAAAATACTGAAATCAAGAAAGAAATTGAGCAAATAAAAGAAGAAGAAATCACTATCAAAGAAACGGTGATTGAGGCAAATAACGAAGAAAAAATATTAAAACAAGAAAGCGAAGTAATTGAAGAAAAAAAGGTAGTATTCAACTTTGAAACCGAGGGCTTAGTAGATGCCGAAGGAGTTTTAGAGGTAATGCCGGACGGATACGGCTTTCTACGTTCTTCGGACTACAATTACCTAAACTCTCCCGATGATGTATATGTTTCACAATCACAAATAAAATACTTTGGTTTAAAAACCGGCGATACAATTGAAGGAACAATACGTCCACCAAAAGATGGAGAAAAATATTTCCCACTTGTAAAAGCAATAAAAGTGAATGGCAAACCGGCCGAACTTGTAAGAGATAGAATACCTTTTGATTATCTTACACCATTGTTTCCGGAAGAAAAATTTGAACTTTGTCATCACGCAGCCGAATCACTTTCTACAAGAATAATTGACCTTTTTACACCAATAGGAAAAGGACAAAGAGCCTTGATTGTAGCACCTCCAAAAACGGGTAAAACGACTCTATTAAAAGAAGTAGCAAACGCAATAGCAGCAAATCACCCTGAGGTTTATCTTATAGTGCTTTTGATAGACGAAAGACCGGAAGAGGTAACCGATATGCAAAGAACGGTAAATGCAGAGGTTATTGCCTCAACCTTTGATGAACCTGCGGAAAGACACGTAAAGATTGCAAACATTGTATTAGAGAAAGCAAAACGTATGACCGAGTGTGGACACGATGTTGTAATAGTTCTTGACTCTATAACAAGACTTGCAAGAGCATATAACACAGTTGCACCAGCCTCAGGTAAGGTGCTTTCGGGAGGAGTTGAAGCAAACGCATTGCAAAAACCTAAGAGATTTTTTGGAGCGGCAAGAAATATTGAAAATGGTGGCTCATTAACAATCATAGCAACCGCCTTAACCGAAACGGGTTCAAAGATGGACGAAGTAATCTTTGAAGAATTTAAAGGAACGGGTAATATGGAATTGCAACTTGATAGAAAACTTGCAAACAAACGTATCTACCCTGCAATAGACCTTGTAGTTTCTTCAACAAGACGCGATGACCTACTTCACTCTCAATCAATTTGGGATAGAATGCTAATACTTCGCAATCACATTGCCGATATGACACCACAAGAAGCAATGGAATTGATAAAAACAAGAATGAAAAACACCGACTCAAACGAAGAGTTTCTTTTAGGAATGAATGGATAATAAAAAACAAATAATATAATGGCAAACAACGAAGACTTATTTAAAAAGATAACATCTCACGCAAAGGAATATGGATTTATATTTCCTTCAAGTGAAATATACGATGGAATGAGTGCCGTATATGATTACGGACAAAATGGTGTGGAATTGAAAAACAACATCAAGCAATATTGGTGGAAATCAATGACACAAATGCACGAAAACATAGTTGGGATAGATTCGGCAATCTTTATGCACCCTACTATTTGGAAAGCATCGGGTCATGTGGACGCTTTCAACGATCCTTTAATAGATAACAAAGACTCAAAAAAGCGTTATCGTGCCGATGTGTTGATTGAAGAACACATTGCAAAGATTGAAGACAAGATAAATAAAGAATGCGATAAAGCAGCCAAAAAATTCGGAGAAGCATTCGATAGAGAACAATTCGTAACTACTAACGCAAGAGTTTTAGAGTATGCCTCAAAGATGAAAGACATACAAACAAGATTTGCATCTCTTATGGAGGCAAACGACCTTGCGGGAATAAAAGCCTTGATTGAAGAATTAGGAATTGTATGTCCTATATCTGGTTCAAGAAATTGGACAGACGTAAGACAATTCAACCTAATGTTTGCAACAAAAGTAGGTTCTGTAAGTGAGCAAGCAGACACAATCTATCTTAGACCAGAAACTGCACAAGGTATTTTCGTAAACTACCTAAATGTTCAAAAGACAGGTAGAATGAAAGTGCCATTTGGTATTGCACAAATCGGAAAAGCATTCCGTAATGAGATTGTTGCAAGACAATTTATCTTTAGAATGAGAGAATTTGAGCAAATGGAGATGCAGTTTTTTGTTCGTCCAGGAGAAGAAATCAAATGGTTTGAATATTGGAAAGAAACACGTATGAAATGGCATCTTGCATTAGGAATACCAAGTGAGAAATATCGCTATCACGATCACGAAAAACTTGCTCACTATGCAAACGCTGCAACAGATATTGAGTTTGAATTTCCTTTTGGATTCAAGGAATTGGAAGGTATTCATTCAAGAACAGACTTCGACTTAAAACGTCATCAAGAATTTTCGGGCAAAAAACTTCAATACTTCGACTCCGAACTTGGCGAAAGTTACGTTCCTTACGTTATTGAAACATCTATCGGTTTGGATAGAACGTTTCTTGCAGTTTTCTCTCACGCTTACAAAGAAGAAAAGCTTGAAGACGGTTCGGAAAGAGTAGTTTTAGCCCTTCCAAGAGTGCTTGCACCTGTGAAAGCAGCTGTTCTTCCACTTGTAAAGAAAGATGGAATGCCGGAAAAAGCAAGAGAGATAATGGATATCTTAAAACAAGACTTCCAAGTACAATATGACGAAAAAGATGCAATAGGAAAACGCTATCGCCGTCAAGACGCAATAGGAACACCTTATTGTATTACCGTTGATAGTCAAACAATGGAAGACAACACCGTTACAATTCGTGAAAGAGATACAATGCAACAAGAACGCATATCAATAGATAATCTTTTCACTTATATACATAATAACATTAAACCTTTAAATTTATAGATATGAAAAGCAAGTACATCTTATTCTTATTAGCGATTGTTTTAGTTTTTGCTCCTTGTAAAAAAACAAAAGCACAAACCCAATACATAATTCCAACAACGCTAATTTCATACGGTGTACTTGCTCAATTCGTTCCCGCCTTAGATGATTTTGACCTTAGCATAAGAGAGGGTTTTTCATCGTTTAATCAAAACAAATGCAAGATTGATGACTACATTCAATACTTTCCAACCCTTGCCTTTGCGGGATTAGGAACCTTAGGCGTAGAAACTAATTACAAATTCGTTGATAGGCTTTGCATAGGTGCAATGGCATACACATTAGTCGGTGCAACGGTTTTAACAACCAAACAACTTACGGGAATAGAACGACCAGATGGCTCGGCAAATAATTCATTTCCTTCGGGACATACAGCATTTTCTTTCGTAGGAGCCGATTTGGTTTATATGACATACAAAGACGCCTCGCCAATCTATGGAATTGCCGCCTACACTTGTGCAACAACAGTAGGCTTTCTTCGTATGTACAACAATCGTCATTGGTTTTCGGACGTAGTATGTGGAGCTGGCGTTGGAATCCTTGCATCAAGACTTTCATTTTGGGCATTTGACAAAATAAAACAATGCCTAAACACCCGCAACAACAAAGACCTATCCTTCAACGGAGGCCTCTCCCCTTTTGTTTATCAAGACAAAATAGGTCTTTCTTTAAGCCTAAGTTTTTAAAACCAAGACTTACGAGCGTTTTTCTTTGGATTAGAATTTATTGTCTTCGTGTTGTTGTCTGAAAATCTCTTTTTGCAATTCTATTTCTTCTTTTAGTTGTTCTATAGTTGGTAAATAGGTTAAATATCTTGCTTGAAACAACCGCTCATTGTCGTGTAGAACGGAATAACGTGCCATATCTTCACTTGTTTCCGAACAAAGAATAAGTCCTATTGTAGGATTATCTCCTTGTGTACGCTTTAAATCATCATACATTCTTACATACATATCCATTTGTCCAACATCTTGATGAGTAATTCTTGATGTTTTAAGATCTATCAACAAGAAACATTTAAGTATATAGTTGTAAAAAACCAAGTCAATAAAGTAATCTCCCATATCAGTCTTGATATGTTGTTGTCGAGCAACAAAAGCATAACCTTTACCTAACTCCATTACAAATTTTTGTATATGAGTAATAATAGAGGATTCAAGTTTCGTTTCAGAAAAGTCAGCATTTGGTGCTAAACCTAAAAATTCTGCAACAATAGGATTTTTAATAAATTCTAATTTGTCTTGTTGAAAAGGAGTAGTTATTTGAATCATTTCCTCCTTTACTATCTTTTTGTTTTGTGATTGTAGCAAACGATAATAATATTGAGAAGCAATATTTCTATCAAGCGTTCTTACAGACCACATTTCGTTGATTGCCTCTTGTAAATACCAATCTCGTGCATCTTTATCCGTTACTCTGAGTAAGGTTCTATAATGAGACCATGAAAGTATTTGAGATTTTACACACACTGTGTGGAAAATCTCTGGAAAAAATTTATAGAACTGAACAAACTGATAAAGATTACTTTGCGTAAATCCTTTGCCATAAACATTTGTTAAGTGTAGAGAAAGTTGTTTTACAATCTCTTTGCCGTATATAGCCCTATCTTCTCCTTGCAATTCTTCTTCTGCAATACGTTTTCCCAATAACCAATTTCGTTGCACCATAGCAATATTTACAGCATTGTAAGCATAACCACGTGCTTGTTCAACAATATTTTCTACATCTTTGAAAATATCATTAGTATTATTAAGTTTGAAAATTTCAATATCTTGTCCCATATTGCAAAAATAAAGAATTGTTGCAATAAAACAAAGAAAGAGAAAAATAAAACTTAGTTTTAGAAAAATAAAATCAAGTATTATTTTATTAAAACAAAGAAAAAAAATAAATGCTCCAAGATTTTTCAAGGAGCATTTATTTTTTTTGATTTTTTATTACGCATCTATATTTGCGTATGTTGCGTTCTTTTCTATAAATTCTCTTCGTGGTGGAACGTCATCTCCCATAAGCATTGAGAAAACTCTATCTGCTTCCGATGCGTTTTCAATAGTTACTTGTCTTAAAATACGAGTTTGTGGATTCATTGTTGTTTCCCAAAGTTGTTCTTCGTTCATTTCTCCAAGACCTTTGTAGCGTTGAACCTCTACTCTTCCCTTTCCACTTGATTGTTCTTCTATTGCAAGTGTTCTTTCTTCCTCATTCCAACAATAAACTCCTTGTTTATTGCTATTAGATGATACTCTATACAATGGAGGTGTTGCAATGAAAACGTGGCCTTCTTCAATCAATTCTCGCATATAACGGAAGAAGAATGTTAAAATCAAGGTTGCAATGTGTGCTCCATCGACATCGGCATCGGTCATAATGATTACTTTGTGGTAACGTAGTTTTTCCATATTCAAAGCTTTGGAATCTTCTTTTGTTCCTATCGATACGCCTAATGCTGTATAGATATTTTTTATTTCTTCCGAGTCTAAGACTCTATGTTGCATTGCTTTTTCTACGTTTAGTATCTTTCCTCTTAATGGAAGAATGGCTTGGTGTTCTCTATCGCGACCTTGTTTTGCTGTTCCTCCCGCTGAATCCCCTTCGACAAGGAATAATTCACATACGGTAGGGTCGTTTGATGCACAATCGGCTAATTTCCCCGGCAATCCCGCAACTCCTAATATTGTTTGACGTTGTACAAGATCTCTTGCTTGTCTTGCGGCGTGTCTTGCCGTTGCTGCAAGGATTACTTTATCGACTATTTGTTTTGCTTCCTTAGGGTGCTCTTCTAAATAATTGGTTAAGATTTCGCTTACCGCCGCTGCAACTGCCGGTGCAACTTCGCTATTTCCTAATTTAGTCTTTGTTTGTCCTTCAAATTGAGGTTCTGCAACTTTTACCGAAATAACCGCTGTCAATCCTTCACGAAAGTCATCTCCCGCTATCTCAAATTTCAATTTATCAAGCAATCCTTCTTTTGTTGCATAGTTTTTTAAGGTTCTTGTCATTCCTTGACGAAATCCTGTCAAGTGTGTACCTCCTTCATGTGTGTTAATATTATTTACATACGAATGAAGATTTTCTGTAAACCCTGTATTGTATTGCATTGCTATTTCAATAGGAATGCCTTGCTTTTCTCCCTCAACGTAAATCGCCTCCGGAATTAAGTGTTCTCTTGTTGCGTCAAGATATGATATAAAATCCTTTAATCCTTCTTCCGAATAAAATGTTTCGCTTAGGAAATTGCCTTGCTCATCTTTTTGACGAAAATCGGTAATTGATAATTCAATTCCTTTATTCAAGAAAGCAAGTTCTCTAAGTCTTGATGCTAAGGTTTGATAGTCGTAAACGCTAACTGTAAACACTTCATCATCTGGTAAAAACTCTACTACCGTTCCTCTTTTCTCGGTTGTGCCTATTTCCTTTACTGCATATTGTGGAATACCTCTTGAATATTCTTGTTCATATACCTTTCCATCACGATAAACGTTTACTTTAAGATATTTTGATAAAGCATTCACACAACTAACCCCTACTCCGTGCAATCCTCCCGATACTTTATAAGAACCTTTATCAAATTTACCTCCCGCATGTAAGACCGTCATAACTACTTCCAAAGCAGAACGTCCTTCTTTTGGGTGAATATCAACGGGGATTCCACGACCGTTATCCTCAACTCTTATGGAATTATTTTCTAATATTTGAACGCTTACCTTATTACAATACCCTGCTAATGCCTCGTCAATAGAGTTATCAACAACTTCATAAACCAAGTGATGCAATCCACGAACGTTTACATCACCTATATACATTGCGGGTCTTTTTCTAACAGCTTCCAAGCCTTCCAATACATTTATATTGGCGGCTGTATATTCTCCTTTTCTTAATTCTTCGCTCATTATAATTAGTAATAAATTTTTCAGACTACAAAGATACGATTTTTTCTTTATTCTTAGAATAAATTCCACGTTTTTTTGTAGTTTTGCACTTTCTAATAAAAAATAAAAAGATAGATATGAACTTCAAAAAAATCATTCCCCACATTATTGCGATAGTTTCTTTTATCGTAATTAGTTTTGTGTTTTTCTCTCCTGTCTTGGATGGAAAAAAATTATTCCAAAGCGATATGGCTCAATTCGATGGTGCCTCCAAAGAATTACTTGACTATCAAAAAGCAAGCAACGAAAGTGCTAATTGGACAAATTCAATGTTTAGTGGAATGCCTTCTTATCAAATAGCATTCCCTCAATCAAATAATATTTTCAACACAATAGCCCCACCGCTCACTCTTTGGACTCGTAATTTCGATGCGGGGATATTCTTTATTATGATGCTTGGTTTCTATGTGTTTATGTGCTCTATGGGTGCAAAACCTTTAATTAGTGCTTTCTCGGCCTTGATTTACGCACTCGGTTCTTATAATGTGATAATTATTACCGTAGGACACATAACAAAAGCGTGGGCTATGGCAATGATTGCACCGATTCTTGCCGGTATGATACTCGTTTTCAAACGCAAATACATATCGGGAATAATTATATTTACGCTTTCCTTAGGTCTTCAAATATATTTTAACCACGTTCAAATAACTTACTACACCTTAATTACCGTTTTAATTCTTGGATTCACTTATTTAATTTACGCAATCAAAGAAAAACAAATCAAAAACTTTGCTTTATCGTGTGGAGCCTTAATAATAGCTGCAGTAATTGCTATAATGCCTAATTCTTCTCATCTTGCACTTAACAGCGAGTACGCAAAACACACAATGAGAGGCGGAAGTGAACTTACAATTAAAGCAAACAATCAATCAAACAATAATGCAAAAGGATTAACTATTGATTACGCATACGCATGGAGTTATGGCGTTGGAGAAACCTTTACAATGCTTATTCCAGACTTTCGTGGAGGTGGTTCATCGGACAATCGTTGGGAATCTCTTGCCGAAAATCGTTTACAAGAACTACAAACAACACAACCGGCACAAGCCTCTCACCCTCAAATCAATCAAGTAATCAATCAATATGCAGGCTCAACCTATTGGGGCGAACAACCCTTTACGGCAGGTACGGTTTACTTTGGAGCAATCATTATTTTCCTTTCACTACTTGGCTTTTTACTAATTAAAGGTGCGGAACGTTGGTGGCTTTTAGCTGCAACCATTATTTCAATCTTTATATCTTGGGGTAATAACTTTATGATTCTAAACGAATTTCTTTTCAATCACCTACCTCTTTACAACAAATTCCGTACCCCTTCAATGATTCTTGTAATAGCAAACGTAACCTTAGTAATCACTGCCTTTCTTGGACTAAAAGAATTCTTTAATCAAGAAATAGAAAACAAGAAAAAAACAAGAGCACTATATATAAGTGGAGGAATAATTGGTGGATTTTGTTTAATATGTGCTATTTTCCCCGAATTATTTGCCTCATTCTCCTCTTCACAAGACGCAACTTTCCAAGCAATCTTAGGCGATAGTTTCATTCAAGCCTTATATGAGGATAGAAAAGAAGCCTTTACATCGGATGCTTTACGTTCATTCATCTTTATAGCAATAGCATTTGCAACTCTATTCCTATTTGCAAGAAATATTTTAAAGAAAGAATTCATAGCAATAGCAATAATAGGAATTGCATCGGTGATTGACCTATGGCAAGTTGATAATCGCTACATTTCAAAAGACAATTACAAGAAACCTTCCGAATTAGAAATACAATCAACCCCTGCCTTAGAACAAACAAAAGCCGAGGTAGTGGAAAAAGACATAAAACACTATCGCGTTTACAATATGACGGTAAACATATTCAATGATGCATCAACCTCATATCACGTTCCATCGATTGGAGGCTATCATGGAGCAAAACTACAACGCTATCAAGACATTATTTCTTTCCATTTAGCAAATCCAAACTATGTTCAAAAAGACTTAAACGACACATCACTACTAAGAACCAACCCAATTCGTCAATTCTTCCACACCTACCAACAACAAATCAATTGTCCAAACCTACAAGTTTTGAATATGCTTAACACAAAATACTTTATCTTACCAATAGGTCAAGAAGGAGGAATGAGTGTTGAGAATACGGAGGCATGTGGAGCAGCATGGTTTGTAGAAAACATAAAATGGATAAACACACCCGATGAAGAAATCCTTGCATTAAACGATTTCCAACCACAACACACTGCAATAATCAATAAAGACTTTGCCTCACAACTACAAAACAAAGACTTTACAAAAGCCGACCAAAATGCAACAATCACATTGCAAGCCTCTCCAAACAATAACCCTGATTTAAAAATCTATAAAACCTCTTCCACTACCCCACAACTATGTATTTTCTCCGAAATCTATTATAAAGAAGGTTGGAAAGCCTACATTGATGGCAAAGAAACACCTATTTTAAGAGCAAACTATGTGCTTAGAGCCATAGAAGTTCCAAAGGGAGAACACACAATTGAGTTAAGATGTGAACCAGACACATTAAAGACATTCAATATCATTAACCTAATAGGCTCAATCCTAATAATCGTCTTTGTAATCGGAGCAATAGCCTTACCATTCATTAAACGAAGAAAATAAAACAAAGACATATTCAAAAACAGCAAAGAAAAAAACCCAAAAAGCAAAGAAAAATTTTACTTTTTCTTTGCTTTTT
>JAGCLI010000319.1 GCA_017647065.1 Bacteroidales bacterium | reverse complement strand
TTTCTTCGTCACTCGAATCGGTGCTGCCCCAACGCAGATTATCCGAGATCTTGCCCGAGAAGAGGATGTTCTTTTGCAGAACCATGCCGACCCCGTCGCGAAGTCTTGTCAGGCTGTAATCCCGCACGTCGACCCCATCGCTTTCGTTTTCTATTGATTCTTGTGGAGATGAGAATGGTTCGTGCTCAACTAAGAACAAACGGCTTGAACCTGAAACCAAAGTGTAGCCACCTATTCCTGTTTCTTTTTGATATGCTTTCGACATTCCGCCGTCTATTACAAGTAATCTGCCGTTTGCCATTATTGGACTTTCGCCTTTCTTCACTTTAACTGGCACGTGTCCGTTTACAATTCTTGCTTTTTCGTTATGAAGTCCAAATTCGGCTAAAATCCTTTCGCAAAAGGCTACATCGTTTCTATAAGTGTAGTATTTATCTAATATTTCTGCTTGTTGTTCTTTTGCATCTATTAGGTAGCGTTCAAAGGTTGCCATTCTGTGTTTACCAAAAATTGGCGAGCAAGCACCACACCACAAATACCAAAAATAGTCTCTGTCATCGTTTGTTTGATTAAAACGATTTACCCACACGTTTCTTACGGTTTGTTCTAAGCAATCAAGTAGTTCTTTGCCCTTTACCATTTTTCCTTTGTGGTTAAATTCTTTAAATTCGGTTTCATTTTTCATTGGAATGCAACCATGAAGCATCAATGTGTTGTTGCAAACCGAGTAAACCCCACCATTTGAGAACAAGAACGATACATCGCTTTGTAAACGGCGTGAATTAAGGAATGATTGTCTTATTTTTTCTATTACTTCTTCCTCTTCGTCTGTTAGTTTGTAAGGGTCTTTTGGGTCAATTGTTGGATAATATGCGTCTTTTAGTTCATAGTCTTTGCCATCAAGGTGAATTGTTCCTTTTTCATAGTCGATTTTATCAAGCAATAGACGATGCGACATATCGAAGTTTGGATTTCGCATTACAAGTTGCCCTTCTAATTTGAAACTTATTACTGCTATTGCTTTATGTATTACTGTCATCAAACGCACATTGGCATCTTGATAGTTTTCTTCTTTTGTTCCTTTTGGTACAAATGGAATTGCAGGGTCGTTTTCATAGGTTTTCAAAGCGAAAGTTACAAGTGGCATTAGATTTATGCCATAATCGTCTTCGATTGTATCAACCGAGCCATATCTTGCTGTCAATCTAATTACCTCTGCTACATCAAATTTATTTCCACACGCTGCTCCCATCCATATAATGTCGTGATTTCCCCATTGAACGTCTGCTGCGTGGTGATTTTTCAAAAGTTCCATTACATCTGCCGCTCTTGGTCCACGATCAAATATATCTCCAATTACGTGAATTCTATCAATCAACATTCTTTTTATGAATCCGCAAATAGATTCTATAAACTTATCGGAACGTTTCAATTCAACAATGCTTTCAACTATTGAATCGTAGTATGCTTGCTTGTCGGAAGTTGTTTCGTTTAATAATTCATCTATTATAAATGCGTATTCGCTATCCATTGCCTTACGAACTTTTGAGCGAGTGTATTTCTTTGCTACTTGACGTGCTACTCTCACCAATTTATTCAAGGTAAGTCTGTACCATTCTTCATTTACAACGCCCTTGCTCTTTAATTGAGAGAGTTTATCCACAGGATAGTAAATAATTGTTGCTAATTGATTTTTTTCTGCCACTGAAATAGAGTGTCCAAACACGTCATCTATTTTTCTTTTCACTGCTCCTGAAGCGTTAGACAAAATATGATTGAACGTATCATACTCTCCGTGAATATCTGTCATAAAATGTTCTGTTCCTTTTGGCAGTAAAAGAATTGCTTTTAACTTAATTATTTCGGTACTTGCAGCTTGCAAGGTTGGAAATTGCTTGGCTAATTGATTGAAAAATTTCAATTCTTCGTTTGAAATTGTAATATTTTCTGTATTCATATTGATTTACTTTTTTATATTTCCATAATAAGTTGTTTAAACACCTCTCCCCTATGTTCAAAGTTTGTAAACATATCATAACTACTTGCAGCAGGTGAGAGAAGACAAATTTTATCTTTTTGAGTGTTTGCTTTACACCAAGAAACTATTTCTTTGTAGTTATCACTCAAAAGACAATTATAATTATTCGCCTTTTCCTTCATTTCTTTGTAGATTCTCTTTCCGGCTTGACCTACAAAAGCAATGTTTTTCACTTCAAACTCTCCTATTTGCTCAACAAGAGGCGAGTAATCTATTCCTCTATCCATTCCTCCAAGTATAAGAGTTTGTACTTTCTTTAATGCCTTTAAGGCTTCAAGCGTTGCCTGTGGTATTGTGCTTATACTATCATTATAATACACAACTCCATTTTTCTCTCCTACGTATTCCAAACGATGAGCAAGGGGTTGAAAGTTTTTTGCCGTAGTTTCAGCTTCTTCTTTCTTTGCTCCAAACTCTTGTGAAGCAAGAATGGCAGAAAGAATATTCATTTGATTATGCTCTCCCTTTAAGTAATTTGCCTCAATCGTTGCTTCTTCTTTTGAAAAAGGTTTTTGTCTTGATTGCAATGGAGTTTTTTCTAAAAGGGCTTTGATTTCTTTTGAGTCTTTGTTGAAAATAAAAACGCCTTGCTTTGTTTGCTTAGTTGCAATGTTGTATTTTGATTCTTTATATTGCCCATAACTATCAAAATGATCAAGATGTTCTTCAAATAAGTTAAGCAATATTGAAACCTTTGGCGAGGTGTGGATAAATTGTAATTGATGTGCCGAAAGTTCTGCAACAATTATTGTATTTTCTTTAATATTTGAAATTATATCTAAAAGAGGCACTCCAATGTTTCCTGCTAAAAGAGTATCAAAACCTTGGTCTTTTAAAATATTATAAACCAAATTACTTGTAGTACTTTTACCTTTTGTACCGGTTATGCCTATTGTTTGATTAGAATATAGTTGTAGGAAAATATCTGTTTGAGATGTTATTTTATCTCTATCGATATTTTGAAGTTTTTTCATAGAAATTCCCGGCGTCTTTATATAAAGAGTACAATCTTTAAGCATTTCATCTTGCAATCCACAGTTTGCCAAAGGAGATTTATCGTCTGCTATTAGTATTTCTTTCTCTGGCAAAAGAGATTTAATGAGTTTGTGAGTACTTTGTCCTTCTCTACCGTAGCCAAGTATTGCTATTTTGTGAGGTTTCAAAAGTTTGATTAACGCAGCCTTCTTTGTTGCAAAGTGAGAGTTTGAAAAAATTTCTAAATCTCTTGCAGGCAAATTATGATTGTTAGATAACTCAAAAAAAACTCTTTCATTTAATTTTTCAAAACACTCATCTGCTTGGCTAATTCTTTGAAATATTTTCATTAAGTAATCATTTTCATAATCCTCTCTTCTATTTCTCAAGCACAAAGCAAGAGCTGCTTTTACCTCACTTACAGTTCCTACACATTCAAAAGGTTTTGTTTGTCTTTCTCCACAGAGTTGCAAAAAGTATTCTTCCAAATCTTTGTCTTCAAAAAGGTTTTTGGAAAATATGTTAATCAATTCTTCTTTTGAAACAAAAGGTGAAAGAATTATAAAGGCAAATAAGCATTTTGGACATTTGCCACACCAAATATTTTGTTTACTTCCTGCATTGCAACTCTTGAAAACCGATTGATAAGAAAGTTTTGAAAAAAGTTTTGCAATATGTAGTTCGCTCAAAGGACGAAGAAACGAAAAATAATAAAAATCTTCGGATACAAACTTTGCAACATAGGCTCTAAAATCGTTTTCAAATTCTAAGCTTTTAGAGTATTGATGATTTACCTCTGAGCCTTTGACAGTAGATTCCGAAGCTGAATCTTCATTACTAAGAGCTATGTATTTTCTTTTTGTGAGTGCAGAAATTAAAAGTGTAGTAAAAGCAAGCATTGCCGAGAATGGAGTGTGTCCATTCAAGCAACCTTGTGCATTAAGTTCTAATAAATGAGCGTCAATCACTCTTTTGCAAGTCAAAGTCTTTTCTTGGCTAAATCCTGCTATTGAACAACAATCCACAGTTGCTCCTCTTGGATTGATAATAAAAGGAACGACATCTCTATTTGCAGAAAGCAACAAATCCATTGTTACAACCGAATCCTTACCTCCACCTATTGGCACGATATATCTATCTTCTACTTCAAAAGATTGTGCAATTGTATAATTATTGCTATAATTTTCTATGTTTAAAAACTCTTCTTGCGAAACATTTATGCCGTTTACATAGAAAAACTCACCAAGTCCGTTATAGTAAAGCTTCTTATAGAAATCTATTTGTTCTTTTTTTAGGGCATAAGGCTTTATAACAACTCTTGGAGAGCAAAAAGCCTTCCAATAAGATATCAACTCCACCATTCCCATGTTGAAAATAAGTAAATCAAGTTGCTCTTTACTCAAATGAGAAAAAGAAAAGAAATCTTTTTTCTCTACCAAAAGAGTTGGAGAAAAAGTATGCTCACCGTTAATGAAAGTAAATTCTATTTTTAACCCCTTTTCGTCTATTGAATACTTAAAATCTTCATAAACAAAAAGCGGATATTGTTTTCTGAAACTATTGAATTTTTCGCTATTGTTCATTTTAGTTCTAATAATCTTGTCCTTGCTCAATTGCTTGTTCTAATTCCTTGTACCATTTCTCTGAAAAGCGTCTTATTAACGGCTCTTTAAGTGTTTTGTACAAAGGATTTTCTCCTTTTTTGCATACAGCGTCCTTGCAAATCTCCCAACGATGATAATTTAAGGCACGAAATTCACCATAATCCTTTACTCTAATTGGGTAAAGATGACAAGAAATAGGCTTAATAAAGTCAATATCTCCGTTTCTGTGTGCCATTTCTATTGCACACAAGGCTAAACCGTCCTGAAATTTAACAAAAACACATTCTTTATTGTCTATAATGTTTGTACACAAATCTCCATCATCATCATTTAGACAAAAACATTCTTTTTTCACTATTAAAACAGCCTTTTTCTCAATAAAAGGATCTATTTTTGGTAAAAGATTTTCTATTATTTCAATTTCTTTTTTTTCAAGCGGTGCACCAGCGTCTCCTTCTACGCAACAACAACCTTTACACTTGGTTAAATCGCAAGAAAATCCTTCATTTTTTATATCTTCGCTTACTAAGCAATTGCCAACTATTAACATAATATTGCATTTTTATCGTTGCAAAGTTAAAAAATAAAAAATCATTTTCGTACTTTTGCAATTAAAATCAAAGAAAAATAGTTTGACGTTATGGAATTAAAGGAAGAAATAGCAAAAAAACCAAGTCTTAATTTTATAGAAGATATAATAGAAAACGATTTAAAGAGTGGTAAACACAATAGCATAATAACTCGTTTTCCTCCTGAGCCTAATGGATATTTACACATAGGACACGCAAAAAGTATTTGCCTTAATTTTGGTGTAGCAAAGAAATATGGCGGAAAAACCAACCTTCGCTTTGACGATACTAACCCTGTAAAAGAGGATACTGAATATGTAGAATCTATAAAAGAGGATATAAAATGGTTAGGTTTCAATTGGGCTGAGGAACATTACGCTTCTGATTATTTTGAACAACTTTATCAATGGGCAATTGAGCTTATCAAAAAAGGGTTAGCGTATGTGGATGATCAAACCTTAGAAGAAATGAGAGAAAACAGAGGTACGGTTCAAACACCAGGAAAAGACTCTCCTTATCGTAACAGAAGCGTTGAGGAAAACCTTGATTTGTTCCAAAGAATGAGAAATGGAGAATTTGAAGATGGAAGTAAAACTCTTAGAGCAAAGATTGACATGGCACATACTAATATGCACATGCGAGATCCTATAATGTATCGTATTCTTCACACAACTCACCACAAAACAGGAGACGTTTGGCCAATTTATCCTATGTATGACTACGCTCATGGTGAGAGTGATTCTATCGAAAACATAACTCACTCTATTTGTACTTTGGAATTTGATGTTCATAGACCACTTTACGATTGGTTTATACAACAATTAGATATTTTCCCTTCACATCAATATGAATTTGCACGCCTTAACCTCAACTATACAGTAATGAGCAAGCGTAAACTCTTACAATTGGTAAAAGAAAACTACGTTTGCGGTTGGGATGACCCTCGAATGCCAACTATTTGCGGTCTAAGAAGAAGAGGATACACACCAGAAAGTATCAGGAACTTCTGCGAGGACATAGGAGTTGCAAAAAGAGATAACATAATCGATTACACACGCCTTGAAAATGCACTTAGAGATGAT
>JAGCLI010000318.1 GCA_017647065.1 Bacteroidales bacterium | reverse complement strand
TGTAGCTATTATCCAACCGATAATATTTACTGCTTTTTTATGTTGCATTTTTACCAGTTTACAAATGATTTGTTGAATATATCTTCAATTAATTCTTCACTTATTTCGTTTATAAGACTTTCTTCTACTTCTGAAAGTGAGAAGTTGCTGTCATAATCACGATAACGAGAGAATTGTGATTGATAATTCTCTTTTGGATTTTTGTTGTTTACAAAATTAACTCTTATGCTTATGGTTAAGCGGTTTTTTGCTGCTCTATCGTTTGCTCCTATTGCGGTTGGTGATATGCTATATCCTGTAATTGTTCCTGTAAAACTTACATCTGCATTGGAATTTACTTGTTGCAATGAAGTTGAGGAATTGATTTTGTGTACTAAATCGTTTGTCAAATCAGAAGCAAGTGTTGCTTGCACTATGCTTGCTCGGTTTTGAAATGCTTCTACACTATATGTGCGAACCTCAGGTGCGATAGACGCTCCTGTAAATGAGTATCCTCCTACACAACTTACAAGAGTGCCTATCAATCCTAAGAATAGTATTATTTTTTGAAAATTCATTATTTTTATTCTACAACTAATTTTGTTGCTTTTTCTCCGTTCACTCTTACGAAATAAATGCCTTTTTGTTCTATTTCTATAAGAGAATTAGATGTGTAGTTGTTTATTTCTTTTACGACTTGTCCTAATGGATTTACTATTTGGATATGTGAGTTGTTTTCACAGTTTATTCTTACCTTTCCATTTGTTGGGTTTGGATAAATAGCAGTTGCAACTTCTGTTTCTACATCTTCTAATGATGAAGAATAGTTTATCATTATGTCATCTAAGTAAAATTCAGGGAAATTAGTTATTCGTGTTTCTTCACAACCAACTATTGCAATGTAAACTATTTCATTTGCTGGATATTCTGTTAAATAATATATTGGCATTTCAAATTGTTGAAATTCTCCTGTTTTTGCAAGCACATCATCGCTATAAAATGCCCCCATTCCTACGATTGTTCTTTGTCCTTCTACTTCTCCAAACATCAAGGCCATCATTTCAAAGTAGTCATAAGTTGTTTCTGTTTCTGGTTGATAGTTAAATTTATAGTAACCACTTACACTTGTTGGTTGATTATCTTCTTCTATTTGCTCTCCTTCTGTTATAACATTTGTTAATAGATTCATATAATCTTCTTCTGTGAGTTCAGATCCTGCACTTGACATAAACTGCATCAAAACTTCTATATTAAAATTACCATTTGTTAAAAATCCAGGAAATGCTACTGAATCCATTTGCATAATTGCTGCAATAGTTGCATCTAACACTTTTGGTGCAATTTTAACTGAATAATTTCCTGTGTTGGCATCTGTTGATTGCTCCATTGTGCAAAGGTTAAATCCCATAAATCCTAATGTTGACCAACCTTGTGGCATATTTGCTGTCCAGCTTTCAAAACTTGGATTTGTAAATTGTTGTGCTTTTGCTGTAAAACACATTAACGATACTGCTAATACTAAAAATAATTTTTTCATCGTTGTTAATTTTTAATTATTACTTCTATTTGTTCTCTACTTATTTTATTTCCTATTGATGCTTTGCCTATTTCTTCTAATAAGACAAAGTTGTATTCGTTGTTTATTGTCTTTTTGTCGCTGTTCATATAGTTAAACAATTCTTGAACATCGTTTATTGGTTGTATTTTGTAGTATTTTTCTATGTATTGTTTAATTCTGTTAGTCGTTTCTTTTGATAAATTCTTACATAAATCAAGTGTGTAATAAATTCCACTTGCTACTGCTTGGCCATGCAATAAGTCCTCTCCTTTTCTTATTGCTATGCTTTCTAAAGCGTGTCCTATTGTATGTCCAAAATTAAGTATGTGTCGGTAATTCTTATCAAAAGGATCTTGTTTTACTACGTTTTGTTTTAGCTTTATGCTGTTTTGAATAAATTCTTGACTGTTTCCTATCTCCAAAGGATTGCTTTGAAGCATTCTTTCACTCATTTCTTTATCGCAAACAAGTGCTATTTTCAGCATTTCTGCAACTCCGTTAAGTATTTGCCTTTCGGGAAGGGTTTCTAAAAGGGTTGGTTCTATACATATTGTTGCTTTTTTAATGAAACAACCTATTTGATTTTTTACTTCTCCAAAATTGATTGCACATTTCCCTCCTATTGAAGCGTCAATCATTGCAAGTAGTGTGGTAGGCACAAGATAGGTATCTATTCCTCTCTTGTAGGTTGCTCCAATGAAAGATGCCATATCGGTAATCATTCCTCCACCTAAGGCAATAAGTTGAGTGCTTACATCAGAGGCCTGTTCTATTAGGGTTTGTATGATATTTGTATAGGTTTCTAATGTTTTGTTTTCTTCACCTGGTTCTATTTCTATAATTTGTGCATCACACAAACTATCAACTTCACTTATTAGCGTTGCAAGACAATTATCGTATGTATTAGAATCTAATATTATTATTTTTTGAGAATGTTTCTTTCTCCTTAAAATATTATTTAATCCTGAGAAATCTATTAGTTTTTCCATCTATTGTCCATATTTTGTTAGGAATTGAATACGCATTAGTCTTACTTCTTCTCTTGTGTATTCGTCTTCGCCAAGTTCTTCAAGTACCTCATCAATATCATCTGTTTCCATTTCTCTTAACACCTCATTTATTTCATCTTGACGATATGAATCTATGTAATCATCTATGCAATAACTCAAATCTATTTTTGTACCTGAGGACACTATGCTTTCTATTTCGGTTAGCAATTCATCAACTTCCATATTTTTTGATAGTGCAATATCTTCTAACGGCAGTTTTTTGTCAATGCTTCTGATAATAAAATATTTTAATCCTGAGGATTTGTTTATCAACGATTTTATTACCAAATCTTGTGGACGAGTAATGTCTTTTGCCTCTACGTATGCTTTTATCGCTTCAAGAAAGTCATTTCCATATTTTTTTGCTTTTGACGCCCCTACTCCTATTATATTTTTCAATTCTTCTTCTTTAATAGGATATTGTATACACATATCTACCAACGATCTATCTTCAAATATTACGTATGGAGGAAGTTTTTCTTTTTCTGCTATACGCTTTCTAATACTTTTTAATAGATTATATAGTTCAGGGTCTGTAGTAGACTCGGCAGAAGAAATAGGAACAAAATCTTCTGCAAACTCATCTTCATTTTCTGAAAAATCTCTATCGTATGCTACTTTAATAGAATATGGTTTTTCTTTGAATTCAAGTCCTTTTTGCGTTAATTTCAATTCCCCATAACGCTCAATATCTTTTCTCAAAAGATCATTTAACACACATACTTTTGAAACTGCTTTCCAAAATGTTGCAGGTTTATCTTTACCTATGCCAAAGCATTCCATTTTGTGATGACGATTTGTTTTAATGTTAGGAGTTAATTCTCCCATCACAACATCTATCAAATAGTTTGATTTGAATTGTTGTTTTGTTTCTTCCACAACTTCTAAAAAATCAACTATTTCTTCTTTTGCATCTACTTGTGGTTTTGGGTGCAAGCAATTATCACAATTTCCACAATTATCCTCAGTATAATCTTCTCCGAAATATTTTAATAAAAGTTTTCTACGACATTGTGATGTTTCAGCGTATGAAATAGTTTCATCTATTAGTTGTTGAGTTATTTCTCTTTCCGAAACAGGTTTATCATTAAGGAATTTTTCTAACTTTTCCATATCTCTTTCAGAATAAAAAGCTATACACTGTCCTTCACCCTCATCTCTTCCTGCTCTTCCTGTTTCTTGATAATAACCCTCTAAACTCTTTGGCATATCATAATGTATCACATACCTCACATCTGGTTTATCAATTCCCATTCCAAAAGCAATTGTTGCAACGATCACCTCCACATCTTCTTTTATAAACATATCTTGATTTGCTGCTCTTAGAGAAGAATCTAATCCTGCATGATAAGGTAATGCTTTTATTCCATTTATTACTAAAGTTTCAGTAAGTTCTTCTACTTTTTTTCTACTCAAGCAATAAATTATACCACTCTTACCTCTATTTTGATTGATAAACTTTATAATTTCTTTATTTAAGAGTTTTTCATCTTTTGGTTTAAGTCTTATTTCATAGTAAAGATTTGTCCTATTAAAACTGCTTATAAAGATTTTTGCATCATTCATTTCCAAAGTCTTCAAAATATCTTGTTGTACTTTTGGAGTTGCTGTTGCAGTTAGTGCAATAACAGGAACTTTTGCACCTATCATATCAATAATTGGACGTATTCTTCTATATTCAGGACGAAAATCATGCCCCCATTCACTAATACAATGTGCTTCATCTATTGCATAAAAACTAATTTTTATACTTTGAAGCAAATCTACATTTTCCTGTTTAGTCAAAGATTCAGGTGCTACATATAATAGTTTAGTTTTTCCTGAAAGCAAATCACTTTTTACTTGTTGTATTTCCTGACGATTTAAAGTTGAATTAAGAAAATGAGCAACTGAAGTATCCATTGTCATTCCTTTAAGGAAATCCACTTGATTTTTCATCAGCGAAATCAAAGGAGAAATAACTATTGCAGTACCTTCTGAAATCAAGGCAGGGAGTTGATAACACAAGCTTTTTCCTCCCCCTGTTGGTTTTATCACAAATACATTATTACCCTCCAACAATTTCTCTATAATTTGTTGTTGATTTCCCTTAAATTTATCAAATCCGAACAAGTTTTTTAATGCCGAATTTATTTCTCTTTGCATTTTATTACTTTCACAACTCTCCATATAACGAGTATTATTCAATAATAATGTGTAATTTTGCCATTCAATTTAGTCTCTTTACAAGCATAAATTTGAAATGTAAAGATACAATGTTTTTTTATATTGAACAAATGTTTTAAAAAAAATTAAAAAAAGTGAAAACTGATTTTGAAATTTTAGAGATAGCAAAAGCAGCTATAAAAAAAGAAAGCGAATGTATAGAAAACCTTTTGAATTATATTGATAATGAGTTTGTAACAGTTGTTAAAGAAATCTTTAATAGCAAAGGCAGATTGATAATAAGTGGTATTGGAAAAAGTGCAATAATAGGCAATAAAATTGTAGCAACACTTAATTCAACAGGAACTCCTTCCATCTTTATGCACGCAGCAGAAGCAATACACGGAGACTTAGGAATAATCCAACCTAACGACATAGTAATCTGCATATCAAAAAGCGGAAACACACCTGAAATAAAAGTCTTAACACCACTTGTAAAAGCAAATGGCAACAAATTAATAGCAATGGTAGGAAATACCGATTCTTACTTAGCAAAAAGTGCCGATTACGTTTTAAACTGCACAGTAGACAAAGAAGCATGTCCAAATAACCTTGCACCAACCTCTTCCACCACAGCACAACTTGTAATGGGCGATGCACTTGCTGTTGCCTTACTTAATTGTCGCAATTTCACAGCACAAGACTTTGCAAAATACCACCCAGGAGGCAGTCTTGGAAAGCGTTTATATCTAAAAGTAAGTGACCTTTATGTAAAAAACGAAAAACCATCAGTCAATCTATCTACCCCATTAACAGAAACCCTTATGGAAATCACAAGCAAACGCTTAGGATGCACAGTAGTAGAAGAAAATAACGACATACTAGGAATAATAACCGATGGAGATTTACGCCGAATGCTAAACAAAAAAGACGTTATTGACACAAAAACACTCACCGCCGAACAAATAATGACAAAAAATCCTAAACATATACAATCAGACGCCTTTGCAGTAGAAGCATTCTCCATAATGCAACAACATCACATAACACAACTAATAGTAGTTAACCAAGATAATAAATACTTAGGAATAATTCACCTTCACGATTTAATAACAGAAGGAATAATT
>JAGCLI010000317.1 GCA_017647065.1 Bacteroidales bacterium | reverse complement strand
CACTATAAATTCTCCCACTTTTCAAAATTGAGTAAGTCCTGCATGACTAAGTGGACACATAAAAAGCCCCCTCCCTATGGATAAAATGGTAAATGATAAGTTTAAAATGTAGCCAAGATGTAGAGCGTCTGTAATATTACAGGTAATATAGTTGTAAATGGATCGTACCGTTTGACTGATATTGCCATTCAATCAATAACCATTTAATCATTTATCATTATGAACGATATTATTATGATGCCAACAACTTTGGCAAAAAGAATGAATTTGGGCGAAGACGCAGAAGAAGCAACCATCGTGGAAGATGTTACAAGAACTCCAAAGACCTTGCATTTCATTGAAGCTAATACATTGGAAGTGGACTTGAATCATTTGGCTAATGACTGCATAACACCTGTTTTTGCAAAGGATAATGAACTGACCATCAATCATGCCCAATTCATTGAAACCATCCAAGAAGCGGTACAAGACTTCTTCAAGAATGAAACGGTAGATAGTGCAGATGTTCGTGTTTCCCATATTATTAAAGGTAGAACACCAGACGCATTGCATAAGAAAGCAAATGAACTTTTGGAAACGGATAAGACCATCTATTACGAACGATGTGCATTCTCCATTGATGTGCCTACCATTTACCAAGATGTGAACGGAAATCGTCTGAACTTGTCTATCGTAGGTGTGAGAGCTTACAATCAAATGAATCTATATTCAAAGAAAGTTCCTGAATTGTTCCGTTTGGCAATTGGCTTCAAGAATCAGGTTTGCTGTAACATGTGCATCTTCTCTGATGGTTACAAGGATGATTTGAGAGTGAGCAGTACAACTGACCTATATAGAGCAGCACTTGAATTGTTCAATAACTACAATATTGCCAAGCAGATTCACTTGATGCAACAACTTGGAAACACTTCAATGACAGAACATCAATTCTGCCAAATTTTGGGCAAGATGCGACTTTATCAATGCTTGCCAACAGGTGTGCAGAAGCATCTACCAAGAATGTTGCTTACTGATACGCAGATAAATTCAGTTGCTAAAGCATACATCAATGATTCAAACTTTGGAGGTAATAGTGGTGAACTGAATATGTGGAACTTCTATAATCTTCTGACAGGAGCAAACAAGAGTAGCTACATTGATAGCTTCTTGGATAGAAGTCTGAACGCAAGCGAAATCGCTATGGGCATAAATGCAGCCTTGCATGGTGATGAGACTTATAAATGGTTCATTGATTAAATAGACTGATATTGATTGGAAGGAAGGGCACTTACTTAGGTAAGTGTCCTTTTCTTGTTTATTGACTTTTAAAAATTACGACTATGACAACAGATTTTAGAGTAGCAGAAGTTGGACTAACTTATAAAAACAGAGTTCCAAAGAAAGACAGAAAGCAAGTGCTTGATTCTTATACAGCATATAAGATTCTCAAAGAAAACTTTTCAGACGATACGATAGATTATAGAGAAACATTCAAAGTTCTCTATCTGAATCATAATTGCCAAATTTTGGGATGCTCTACCATTTCAGAGGGTGGAATAACTAATACATTGGCAGATGTTAGAATGATATTACAAGGTGCTTTACTAACCAATGCAACAGGCATGATATTGGCACATAATCATCCAAGTGGTAGCATAAGACCAAGCAGACAGGATGATGCGTTAACTCGTAAAATTGTGGAAGCAGCAAATCTTATGGATATAAAAGTAAACGACCATATCATTTTGACCAATGAAGAATTTTATAGCTATTGTGATGAGGGCAGAATCTAACTAAACCTTTTTATATATGGATATTAACTACATTGTTTTACTTGATTGCTCTGTAGGTGAAGTAATCAAGATTAGATTGAGCGCAGAAGAAAAGATAGAATCAGAAAAGTACGATGATTTCAGTGAGTTCTTGGAAACATTGGAAGACAAATACGGATTCCATCTTAATTGTTGCTCTTGGATGAGTTGCGAAGTTTTAAGTGAACGCAGTTATTAACCAATAGAGGACATCATTTATTTGGTGTCCTCTTATACCTTTATTATATATGGGAATGAAGAAGAACAAGAAAAGTAAAGTAGAAGTTATCGTAACAGGTAACATTTTTGAAGTTGCATACCAGACGCATCATGTGGTGGTACGACATTGTGAATATTGTGGTAAACCTATGTCTGCAAGTGATGTGAATGATTATGGCTCATTGTGTGAAACATGCTATATGAGAGAATACTATGAAGAAGATTGATAAATTGATAGCACATATCAGAGATTTAGAAAAGAGATTGGGCGAAGTGGATAACAATCTTAGATATATCAAGGTGGTGCAAGCTTTGAAATATTCTTTGGATAAGCTTTATTCTTTGTTGCTAAGAGATACAGCATTGCAAAGGGAATACCAATCTACCTACATGGTTTATTTCTATGGTGGAAACTTGTCGTTTTACAATAAGGTTTGCAATTCCATTTTGGATTACAAGTACGGCAACAGACCTTTCTAAAAAGTTCACTAATTAACAAAGTGAACGTTTCTCTGATTATCAATACTTTATAAATTGAAGGTCAGAATTAACGTTCACTTTTATTCATTTACTAACAAAATTGAACATTATGAGTTTGAAATATTCAAGCACCACAGCAGATTATCTGCAATGGGATGAAGCCATGAATCTTATTAGAAAATTGGCTAAAGATGGAAACTATAAAATGTCGCTTCTTGTGGCATTAGGATGTTTTACAGGATTACGAATTTCTGACATTCTCGCTCTGAGGTGGAAGCAGATACTTAATACTGACGAATTTTCTATCATTGAGAAAAAGACAGGAAAGAATAGGACAATAAGACTGAACAATCAATTACAGAAACATATACAGGAATGCTACAAGCAGATAAATCCTATTGGTGTCAATGCTCCTATATTGGTCAGTCAGAAAGGAACAACTTTCACCATTCAAGCGATAAACAGGATGCTGAAACAAATTAAGACCAAATACAAGGTCAAAGCAAAGAACTTTAGTTGCCATTCTCTAAGAAAAACATTTGGCAGACAGGTTTACAATATGAATGATACTAATTCAGAATTAGCATTAGTAAAGCTAATGGAGTTATTTAATCATAGTTCTGTTGCAATTACTAAAAGATACTTAGGCTTAAGACAGGAAGAAATCTTACAAACATACGATTGTTTGAGCTTCTGATTAAATAGGACAAGGTTATTTCAACTTTGTCCTATTTAGAATATAAATGTAGTCTAAAAATGTAGCCATTTGTATGTTTGCTAATTATTTGTAGTATAGAATGTGATTTAATCGTAATAAAATATGCTGTTATTCACACCTTTTCGTTATATTTGTACCAATTCAAGGCTATAGTGGTAGTACTTGAAGGACTTTTATTTACAAAAGGTGTTATTGAAATTATCTTCTAAAGTCAAACTTCGCAACTTTGATTATTGATACGAAGATGGTAGCAGTAGCACCGCATCATTGGTTTGTACAGCCATTATTGGCTCCTTACATATCCTATGGTGTGGGCTATTGCTTTATCCGTATCAATTGGTAATGCGAAGACCAGACTTTAGGATAAAGCAAATATAGTTCCCACACCTTTTATTTTTGTTTGCTTCTTTCAGGGAATTGAGAAGATAGATAAGGATATATGAATTCAGTAGAACGCTATCAGTTTATGTCAAAAGTTATGGACAGTTATAATATCTTGAAGGATAAAGGTTATATGAAAGATATAGAATTAGGTACTGTCTTATTGTCTGTTGTGCATGTTTTAGAAATGACAGGTGAAATAACATCAAAAGATAAAGAAGATTGTTTTCGTTGTTGCGTTGAAATCGGACATCGTAAAATTTATACAAAACAAGGCTATAATACGAACTCTGAATCATTCGATTTTATGTGTCCGTTGGATGAAACAACAATAAATTTTGTGAAGAAAAAACTATTATCAGGTGGTAAAATAAACATATCATTAGGTCGCTCTTTCATTGAGGCAATTAAACAATTATAAAAGATAATACTATGGATTTAAGTAGTTTAACTCGTAAAGAAAAAGCTGCAGTATTGAAATCGCTGATTTCTGTTGCAGGTGCAGATAATCATTTGTCTTATTCTGAAAATACATATTTGAATATGTTTTTGTTGAGAATCCATGAAGACCAATCGTTCCTGAATTATTTGGATACAATTTCCAATGATGAAGCAACAAGAATTATCAGAAATTTTAGTTATGATGATAAACAAGATTTAGTTTTCTTGTGGGTAGAAATGGCAACTAAAGCTCATGGTAACATGACAGGCGTGTACTGTATCAATGATTTTTCTGCTGAAAAAAATGTTATTCTTGCTATGGCAAGAGCTTTTAATATTGATGTAGATATTTATAAAAACTACAATATCTATTTCTAATATTTTACATTTTGTAAAAAAGTTGAATTAGTTTAAAATAGAATATTATGGGATTCTTTTCTAATTTTGGTGCTATTGGTAAAATCAATACATTGATAAAGCAATTAGAGCCTAAGCTTGATTATATTGCAAGCGAACTCAACTATCCACATTCTGCTAATAGAGAAAGATTGCGTGTTGAATGTGGTACGGTATCTGTTCTTATGGGTGAAATAATTGAGATAGCAAGTAATGCTGGGCGTTCCGTTATGTTAGCTCCCTATTATCTCAAAGGAAGAAAGTTAAGTTTAATGGATATTTCTGGAATAGCTGCATCTTTAGTTGAAAGAGCTGAAAGATTATAATAAAAAATAATAGACATGGAAAAATATAATGGTTATATTATAAATGAAAGAGATGTGGCAGGCACAAGTGGTTTCTTTGGGTCAAAAACAAAAGTAGAATTGGAAGCTAAAGTTATTCCTGATGCTGAGATGATTTATGAATATCTAAGAAGCATAAAAGTAGTAAAACGCAGTTGGAATGATATTCTTTATGATATAGAAAGGAAAACTCAATATAATTGGAGTTATCAAGAAGTTACTATTGTGAATGCTCTGTCTGAATTTATCTCAAACAATACAAGCTATTACAAGGAGACTGCAAGGGTACTACTAGATTTTAGTATGGATAGCAATCAACCTATGACATATCAAAGAGCTATGAATAAAATAAAAGAAAAAGTTCAAAGGTTGCCACATCCTAAATATGCCTTCATGGACTTTTTGAAAAGTCGTGGTTTAACTATTCATTAAATACCTTGAAAAGGAAATTTATCATTGGAATCCTATCATTCATCTTGATAGGATTTCTTATTCCACAAAGTTTGATGATGCCTGTTGGTGGGGCAGATTCAAATTGATGATGCTCCATTTGGATGGCAAAAGATGTTTTATCTAAATCCTATAGATTATTTATCTAAATAAATATAACGATGAAAAAGATATTATTATTCAGCTTTATTATTGCATTGGGAATCATGGCTTTCAATTGCAAAGGCACATCATCTTTGGATTTTGAAAAAGTAAAGTACAATACTCCAGAAAAAGTAATTGAAGAATTAGGTTTCAGGGATTTACCTAAGTTTTCTTATGTAGGAAATATGGTCAATTCTCAATTTAATTGGGACTATTGGGATTGTTTAGTGGAATTTCAATTTGAAGACACTTTGTCTATTAAAGACAAAAAAGCCATTATCCAATATGCTAAAGGGAAAGATAAATTTCAGTGGAAATACAAAGAACTTCCCAAAAACGGAGTTATTGAGTTTTATAATATCAAATATGAAGGAACAGATACTATATCTTATAATATAGTCATTACAGAAAGTAAGGTTTATGTTGCATATAAAGACAAGGTTAATTATCCAGACCTTTCTGACTTCTTGGATTCAAGCGACTTCCATCTTATTGCAGAGAAAAACTCTATCGTTGGTGTTGATGCATCCCATCAATATGCAATAAAGTTCAAACAACCTTATTCACAATATATCAATAAACTGAACAATGATGAATTGTGGAAGTGCGAAGAAACGTCTCACACTATATCTTATGCTAAATATTTATATGGTGATGATGGTACAACTCTTCAAACAGAAGATAAAATCATTATTGATAAGAAAAACAATTCAGCCATTGTGGAATATAGTAGTTTCTAACATATAGAACGAAAATAATCTTATAATCAAATAATTATGAAAAGATTGTTGCTTTTGATTATTTGGGTGGTGTTCTCACCTGCATTTTTCTTTATGAGCAAAAAGTTTGGATTTAAGACATGGGAAAGATGGCTACTTAGTATGCTCTCACCATCAACGCTATTGCTGTTCTTTATACTTTACTTAATTTTTGTCATGTGGGGGATGAATAATTGGGCTGACCAAATTTATCAGAACTCATATTAAACTTATCGCTTCAATGGAATGGCTGTTTGATATATGTTGCAAAATTTTGTCAGGCTTAGGAAGTCTTCTTGGACTCTCTTATAAGGAAATCTGTGTGATTTGTAATATTCATATTCAAGGTGGAATATGGTTATTGTCTGCAATGATTCCCGTTATAGTCTTGATACAGCACAAACAAACTTCTTTGATTAAGAAGCCATATTTAATATTGGCTATTGGATATGGATTTATTCACTCCATTCTCTTCATCATGTTTTGTGGAAGATATTCGTTTCCAATAATGGAAGGATTTGATGTTTGTGTGAAGGACTTACAACATATAGCAAAAAACTATAGTACAACTTATCAAGCAGTAAATATCTATATATTCGTTGTTGGATGGTTGCTAAGTGTAGGTTGGAATATAATGATAGCTAAACTAATATTAAAGGATAAGATAAAAAGTTCATTTGTAGCTATGTTAGCCTCATCCTTAGTAATGTTATTTATAACTTTTACTATTTTTGATTTTCTCTTTATAAAAATGTGATTTATGAAGACATTTAAGACAATCCTATTGGTGATATTATTTCTGTTCTTCGCATCATGGTTCTACAAAATCGTGGTACTTATGCTGCTTGCTTATTTATGGAGGAAAGAAATCAAAGCAAAGAAAGATTGGGGATATAAGGCTGTAATGTGTGTTCTACTTATTGCTATGTTTTGTGTTCTGCCCAGATACAGATATAACACTTCTGATAGAGTACAACTTATATACCAAGACAAGAAAGGGAATCCAAAATATCCACCAATCACTCATTACTTGGTAAATGTGTTCTTCCCAGAAGAGGAAGTCTGTAACATTGGGATATGGGGAGCAAGAATAGTTCCTAAAGTCATTCCATTGGCTAATTGGATTCTTGATGAATTTAATTATGATGATAAGAAAGGTAACATCAGTAACTTCTATCGTCCATTCAATCGATTGAATTGGAACGGACTGTTTATGATGTCAGGTACAACTTCACAAGTCTTTAACATGATGGGGATAGACAACACCCAATCCGTTTACTTGATAAAGCCAAAAAACTATGACGAGAACAAGGAATATCCTGTAGTGTTCTTCATGCACGGATTCTTGGGTAATTGGAAGCTTTATACAGGTGTGTTGAAAGGTCTGGAAGATTGCATTGTGCTTTGTGTGGGCACACATACATGGTCTGGCATCTTTACGAAGAATGACATCAACGCATTGTTTAAAAAGCAGATTCCATTTTTGGAAAATATGGGCTATAAGGTAGATAAGAACAACCTGCACATCATGGGCTTGTCCAATGGGGGTAGTGCTGTAAATGTGGCTTATAATGGTTTCTCCAATAAGTTTAAGACAATTACATTCATATCTACAGGCATACATCAGACTTATCCTATTGCAAGTAAAGTGCTTTTGATTGGTGGAGGAAAAGACCATTCAGCAGGAACATTACAAGGTGCTTATCGTACATTAAAGAACAATGGTGGTAAGACTGATTTGTTTTGGGATGATGAAGAAACACACTTCATTTTAGTGAATCAGACAGATGAAATCATTAACTTTGTAAAAAAGAATCTGCAATGAAAAAGACACTTATGATATTAGGAATCATCTTATTTATACTTGCATTACCATTCAGTTCAATGGTAATGGAAACAATGACTGCTCAAACTGACCCTGTAAAAGAAGTAAAAGAGGGTGATGTGATTTTCCAGACTTCGCAATCACAACAATCTCCATTGATCCAGATTGCAACTCGTTCTAAAATCAGCCATTGTGGGATTATTGTAATGAAGAATGGCAAACCTTATGTTCTTGAAACTCTAAAGACATTGGTCGTTACACCACTGGATAAGTTCATAGCTCGTGGGGAAGGGGGAAAATATTGGTTGAAACGTTCAAATAAAGAGAATATTAAAATCAAATATGGCAGCTATTTAGGCAAGCCATACGATTTGGCTTTCAAGTTTGATAATGGTAAGTTCTATTGTTCAGAACTGATATACGACATTTATAAGAATCAATTAGGAATAGAATTGTGTGAGCCAAAGAAGGTGAGCGATTATCTGATTCTTGGAACTGATAAACTGCCACAAATAGAAAAGGCTATGAAGAAGCGAGGAATCACAAAGGAACAATATGCAGTTGCTCCTGTAGATATATTTGAATCAGATTACTTGGAGGATGTGAAATGAAGATATTGAAAGGAATATTCAAGTTTATCATTTGTTTGTTAGTGGTAGCAGCAGCCATCATGCTTTATGCTGAAAATGCCAACTACACTTTAGACAAAGAGAAAGCAGCTGCATACGTTACGAAAAATGCAGAAGTTAAGTCAAGAACATGGTGTGCTTGGTACGTAATGCGTGCTTTGCAAGAGGGTGGATGTCCTATTTACTTGTTACCTGCTT
>JAGCLI010000316.1 GCA_017647065.1 Bacteroidales bacterium | reverse complement strand
CCTTCTACTTTTACCCATTCTATGCTTTCTTTTCCTTGTCCAAAAGAAAGAAAACTTAGTGTTATAAAAAGAAAATATGCTAATATTTTTTTCATTTCTTTATTTATATCTTTGTGCTATTTCTATTATTTCTTCTTCTCCTTCTACATATTGGTGTTTCATAAGAAATTTCCCATTACACATTAGGCTATCTATGCACTTTGTATCGGCAGAATAGATGAGATTTGAAATTATATTGTAGTTTGGAATCATTTTTTCATCGTTAAGATTAACAAATACTATGTCTGCTAATTTTCCTTCTTTGATTTCTCCTGCATTTATGCCGACTGCTTCTGCTCCGTTTTTGGTTGCCCATTGAAATACTTGGTTTGAGTTTCCTTCTTCGCTGTCTAAGTAATGTACTTTCGCAAGTAAGGAAGCTATTTTCATTTCCTCTATCATTGAAAGATTGTTATTTGAGGAATTTCCGTCTGTTCCAAGTGCTATGTTGCAGTTATATTTTTTTGCTTGACGAGAATCAAAAACTCCTGAGGCGAGTTTCATATTTGAACAAGGGTTATGCACCAAGGTTGAGCGAGTTTGTGAAAGTATTTCTGCTTCTTTTTCTGATAAATGAACACAATGTGCAAGCAAAGTTTTGTTATCAAGTACGCCAAGGCTGTTTAGGTATTCCACAGGTCTTAATCCATTTTCTTTTAGTGAGTCTTCCACTTCTTTTTGCGTTTCTGAAAGATGTGTATGAAAGATTAAATCATTATCTTTTGCAAAACGATAACATTCTTCGTATAGTTTTCTATCGCAAGTGTAGATTGCATGAGGTGCAATTGAAAGACTTACCAAAGAGTTTTGAGAAAAGGTTTTGTTTTTTGCATAATCAAAGCATTCATCTATTGCTTTTCTGCCAAGAGAATTCATAAAACAGATGCCTATGTTTGCTCTTATGCCCATTTCGTCTGCGGCTTTTATGATTGAGGCGTGATGCCAATACATATCGGCAAAGAAAACCGTTCCGCTTTTTATCATTTCCAAGATTGCAAGACGCGTTCCGTTATATATATCTTCGGAGGAAAGTTCTGCTTCTTTTTTCCAAATGTTGTTTAGCCAATCAAATAAGGGTTTATCTTCACAATAGCCTCGCAAAAGTGTCATTGAGGAATGTGTGTGCATATTATAGAATGCGGGAAGTGCGGCTAAATTGCTCGCTTCAAAAATTTCTGCTTCTTTGTCTTCTATTTTTGAGGATATTTTTTCTATTAGGTTTTCGTTTACTAATATATCTACTCTTTCTTCGCCAAGTAAGACGTTTTTTATTAGGGTTTTCATCTTTTAAGTCTTATTTTTTGCCAATGTAGGAAATGAAATCAAGGTCAAAACTCAAAGAAATAAAGGCTGTAACCTTCCATTCTCTTGTTGTTTGTATTGCCCAACCATCAGGAAGTACATCTCCCTCGCTCCAACCATCTGCAAGCACTTCGTATTGTGCGATATTTATCCCTGCTGTAAGGTGAAAGAAATCTAAGAATTTGTATGAAGGCCCAACATAGAAGTTTTTAAAAAGATTATTGCCTCCAAATCCTACGTAAAGGCCAATATCTTGTGAGAATTTGCTATTTGGTTTCGTTAAATCATAAAGCATCATTGAGGCTCCTACAACTAAATCAAAATCTACACTACCTGAGTTTTTGTTTAGTATAGTATTTTGTGTTACTCCATTGGTTGATACTCTTGGTTGTATGGTCCATTCCGGTGTTGGATACAATCGCATCGCCATTCCTTGTATTACTCTTACTTTTTTCTTACGATTTGTGGCTAAGGTTACTTTTTCTTCTGCTGCTTCTGCTCTTTGACGAGTATATTTCAACTCTTCTTCTCTTTGCATAATGATTATTTCGGCTGCTTTAAGCTTTTCTCTTAGCGTATCAGACATTCTGAAATATTTATCTCTTTCTGCCGAAATATTCTGTAACTGTTGGTCTTTTGTAGAAATGTAATGTTCTTTTTCGTTAATGTTTTTTTGTAGCAATTGTATCTCTTTATCTTTGCCTTCAAGATTTGCATTTTTTGCCTCTAACAATCCCTCTACTTTTGCTTTATCTACATTTGAGGAACTTATAGCATCTTTATATACTTGTTCTTTTTCGGCAAAGAGAATTTCTTTTTGTTGTAAGAGTTTTATCTTATCTTCCAACAAAGTATTCTTTTCTTGCAATTGTTGTTGAATTTCTTTGTTTACTACTAAGAGTGTGTCATTTTTTAGTAATAATTCTTTGTTTCTATTGCGTAATCTTTCGTTTCTTTCATTAAGGTTTGTGATGTCTTCTTGCAATTTATCTATTTCAAGTCGCAAAACACCTATTTCAAACTCTAAACTATCTTCTACATACATCTCTTGCGACTTTGCAAAGAAAGGAAGCAAAATCAACAACGAAAGTATTATTATATTTTTTGTTCTAAAATTCATTTATTTTTCCTCATTTGTGTTAAACTAAACTTAACAATCCTCCTACTACTGCAAATCTTGCAAAACGCCCTATTGACATAAATAAACAAGATAAAAAAGGAGAAAATCTCATAAAGCCTAAACTTATCGCTATTAAGTCCCCTACTACAGGCAACCATGCAAAAAGTGCTGCAATTATTTTGAATCGACTAATTTTGTCTTTGGTCTTTTCTATTTTTTCTCTCTTTACTTTAAAGAATCTTTCTAACCACTCCCATTTTCCTAAACGCCCTAAATAAAATGAAACAATTCCACCTAAACTATTACCAACCGCTGCCACAAAAACACACAACCAAATATTTTCTCCAATCGCAACTGCTCCTAAAAGTAAGGCTTCCGAAGAGAATGGAATGATTGTGGAGGCTAAAAAGCTACCTAAAAATAATCCCCAAAGACCCCAACTTTCCAATTCAAAGAGGTTTTATTCTTTTACCCTAACGTAATTTGTAGGATTATTGTATTTATCAACCAATGTCATAGTTTCATTATTGATGTGTTCGATTACATATTTTTTTGTATCGCGTTTTTCATCAACAATAATAAGTGTGTCTGCTACTATTGAGTAATAATTCTCTACAACTATCGGTTCTTTTATTTCTGCATCTTCTGGAATATCACAATAGTTTACTTTTAAAAGCTTTCTTTCAGCCTCATCATACACATACTTTGTATATTCAAAATATGCTTGTTTTTCACATTCCAAAGCATTTGGATCATTCACTACACTTTCTAATTTCCATTTACCCTCTATTAAATCATCTTGAGGAAACTCTTCTTGACAAGAGCAAAACACCAATGTAGCTAAAAATAATAACACTGCATGTTTTTTAATGTCTCTATTCTTCATTTTTATCTTTATTTTTTAATTGTTTTTCTTCTTCTACTTGTTTTCTTGATAGTTGATTGATTGTTATTGTATCAAAAATAATAAATAAGAAACTAATAATTAAATACGATACTGCAAACTTCACATTTGTTTCTATGTTTAACAAAAGCAATATTACTAAAACAAATATGTAAACTAAAAACTTCAGTATTTTTGTTATCATAAATGTTGGCACAAAGTTAGTTTTTCTATTTTTGTATAAAAATACGTAACACAAGGCTGTCATAAGATAAAACATAACAATGTAATAAGGTAAGTTTTCACTTAAAAACTCAACCGGAACAAAGAATCGAGCAAACAATGTAATAAAACAAATACACATTGCAAATATGCTCAATTTTGAAAAGTAAAATAATAGGTGACTTGATTTCATTTTAATTTTGATTATTTAAATACATTAACTTAAAGAACTTCAAATACGCTTCTATGTTTTGACGATTATAGAATGTTGGATAGTTTTGTGTTGAAATTACAAAGTGTACAAAAGAATTTCTATCGTAAGTAGATAGAGGTGAAGAGTCTGATTGCATTGAATTATAATAATTCATCGCTTGTTCTTTGTTTTCAAATTGTCTTACACTCAACATTTGCTTTGTCATAGTAAATAACATTGCCATTGTATTGAGGTTATTCTCTGCAAACAAACTATCGTTATATGAATTTACCCTTCTTTCTAATTCTAACGCATCTATTTTATCTTCATCGAACAATAAAACATAGTAATGTTTCATATCTCTATATCTAAAGACCAATGTTTCTGCGTCAAGTATATCGTCTTTGTTTATTTTTTCGTCTTTGGTATTTTCTTTCTTTGTTTCATCATTTTCTTTCTTTGAATCAGAAATTTCTTCCTTTGTTTTAGGAGTATAAGTCAAATCAATTTTCCCATCAGGATAAGCAGAGGCTAAGTGTTTTAATTGACTCTCTATCATAGGAGCAATCTCACTTTCAGTATAATTATGAAGTATAAGATTCAAATCCATAGCCAAAGTATCAATTCCATAAATTCTCCCCTTTGCTAAGGCTTGTACGTAAAGCAATTTTGGAATATACGGGCCTATTTTTAAACTATCTATAACATTTTGGCTCTTTGTTATTGTTTCTTCATATCTGTGTCTTAGATATGTGTTATACACATCTGCATAAAGCCTTTCTGCGTTTTCATTACTTTTAGCCAATTCGTCCCAATAGTCAGGATTGTTTATCATCATAGCAAATTCACTATCGGGATATTCATTTAATATTTTGTTTTTATAGAAATTTGAGTTTGGATATTGACCTATCTTGTCGTAAAGACGATATAGGTGATAAGAAGAAGGTAATACGTTTTTATGAGTAGGGTATCTTCTATGTAACTCTAAGAAAGTTTCTATTGCTTTTCCGTAATTATTCAATCCTTGATAGTAAATATATCCTGCTGCTAAGAGTGCTTCTGCTATTTCGGCATGAGCAGTGTCTTTTGCTCCTTGTGAAAACGGTATATCCTTTGTATAGTATTCTCTTGATGCGGGATCGTTGTTTTTTGCTTTTGATCCACCCTTTGCAGTCGTTGAATCAATTGGATTTCCTTCCTCGTCAAACATTTCTGCCATTTGATCGAAGTCAAATTCGCTTTCTTTATGACTTATTCTCCAATTATCCTCCAATTTTCTCTCTCCCCAAATACGTCTAAACTCCAATTGACCTACTTGAACCGTACTACTATTGTAGAAATACCAAGAGTTTCTATTATTAAACTGCGAATAATTTGTCATTCCAGCCATACTTGCAGCCAAAGCTTGTGCTTTCTTTGCAGCTTCTTCTTTTTCCTTTTGAATACGTCTATATTCTGCAATACAAGAGTCTATCTTTGCGTTTAAATCTGCTTGACTCATCACACTCATTGCAAGCAAACTATCCCATCTTTCAACACATCGTAAATTTGCAACTAAGTTTGTAAGAACTTTTTGACGACTTTCAATTGTTTTATATCCATCATAATCTTTCGGCATTACAGCAAGGGCAGTGTCATAGTACATTTGAGCCTTTTCATATTTTTCTAACAAATCAAAATATGTATTTGCAGCCCTTAGACACGAGGTAATCTTTTGTAAATTGTTAGAGGTAGAAGCCGCAGAACTTGCCTCCCACTGCAAACAAGCCTTATCAACATTCTTATCTTTGAAATAAACCTCACCTAACGCATAATAAACTTGGTCTTTGTATTCTATATTTTTTTTATCCTCCAACATTTTTTCCAAACGTGAGATAATAGGACGGCTATTGCTTTTCTTAGGATCATAACACATTGCAATATTCAACCGAGAAGCAAACTCCATTTCATAATTCCCTGCTCGGCGTGCTGTTTTCTTAAAGAATTTTGTTGCTTGCTCATAATCCTCTGCTTTTTGATAAATTTGACCTTGAATAAACATTATTCGAGTATTCAATTCCTTCTCAAAGGAGAATTTTCTCTTGGCAAAATATTCTAACGCCAAAGCATTTTTCCCCTGACT
>JAGCLI010000025.1 GCA_017647065.1 Bacteroidales bacterium | reverse complement strand
TTTATGGGTTTAAACATTAAAAGCCCAATCGTAGTTGGTAGTTGTGGATTAACTTCCAATATAGATACTTTAAAAAAAATAGAACAAGCAGGTGCAGGTGCTGTTATCTTGAAATCTGTGTTTGAAGAACAGATTCTGCAAGAAATGTCAAACAACGCATCTATGTCTCATACGTTTGAATATGCTGATGAAACTTATGATTATATTGTAGCACACACAGAGAAACAGTCTTTGGCAAAATATATTAGTTTAATAAAGTCTGCAAAAGAAGCAGTTTCAATTCCAATTATAGCAAGTGTTAATTGTGTTTCTCCATCTCAGTGGATAAATCTTACAAGTCGTATAGAACAAGCAGGAGCTGATGGTATAGAGTTAAATATCCTTCTTTTACCATCGGATGTTAATATGACAACAGAAAAAATTGAGAAATTCTATGAAACAATTATAAAAGACGTAAAGAAAACTGTTAAAATACCTGTGTCAGTTAAGATATGTTCTTATTTTTCTTCACTTGCGAGATTTGCACAAAAGCTTTCGTGGATGGGAATAGAAAATTTGAACATTTTTAATCAGTTCTTTAAACAAGATATCAATATAGATACAATGACAATTGAGCCTGCAAATGTGTTTTCTTCACCAGGTAATTTACATAGAACAATAAGATGGACTGCTATTCTTGCAAATGTGGTAAATTGTCCTATAACTTCTGGTGGCGGTGTGCATAAACCTCAAGATGTTATAAAACTTTTATTGGCCGGTGCAAATACTGTGCAAACTGTTTCTGCTATTTACGAACAAGGAACGGAGTTTATAGAAGAATCAATAGCCTTTTTGAAACAATGGATGCAAAAGAATAATTTTGAAAGCTTAGATGATTTTAGAGGAAAACTTGCAGTTGCTAAGAATAATGAAAGTTCTGCATTTCTAAGAGTTCAGTTTATGAAGTATTTTGCAGGAATTAAATAATTAAATGAATGTCTTAACTAATAAAAATATTGTTATGGAAAAACAAATCAACTCAAACAGCTTTTTTAGATTTGAAGATTTAAGAGTTTATCATAAATCTTTGGATTATGTTAATTGGTTGCTAAATCAAAATTGTCAATTAAATGGATTGGACGCAGATTTGGTGTTTAAACCTTTGGTAAACTCTGCAAGCAAGGTTTCTTTAAATATTGCAGAGGGCTCATCTCGTCATAGAACTCAATTGATTCAATTCTTGAAAGATGCTAAGGCTGCAATAAGAGAATGTGTAGTCTATACTGCAATTGCATATAAAAAAGGCGTATTTTCACAAGAACAAAATGATGCTTCTGTTGAAGTTTTAATGGAAATGACAAAAATGTTAGGAGCAATGATTGCTTCTTTGCAAAAGTCTGTTGCAAACAAAACATCTAATGTTGAAAAGGTGCAAAAGCCTGAAACAGATGATGAATTTATGTCAGAAAATTTCTCTTTTGAATATTAAAAAATAAAATATTAAGGCATTAGCGAGTTTTGTTTTCGAATAAAACTCGCTTTTTTTTGTTTAAAAGTGTCTTTTTATTGGAATTTGTCGTACTTTTGTAGATTAAAATAGTTATTGTTTTATGCGATTTGAGCAAATAGTAGGACAAAGGAATTTAATCAACACTTTAATAGATGTTGTTTTGAGCAATAGAGTTAGTCATGCACAATTATTTTTAGGAAGTGCGGGCTATGGTGGATTTGCTCTTGCTTTGGCTTATGCTCAGTTTGTTTGCTGTACTGATAAGCAAATTTATTCCTCTGTGAATAAAGAAGGATTGAAAGCAGACTCTTGTGGAAAGTGTCCTTCTTGCATAAAATATGAGAAACTCTCTCACCCTGATTTGTTTTTTACTTTTCCAAATACAACAACTAAGGCTGTGGAAAAAAGTAATGAAAGCGCAAGTTTCTTAGATGTTTTTAGAAATTATGTTTTGTCTAAAAATGCTTATGTAGATTTAGAATCATGGTATCAAGAACTTGGGGTAGATAATAAACAAGGTGCTATAAATGTAAGAGATGCTAATACGATTATAAAAAACTTAACTCTTAAAACTTACGAATCGCAATATAAAGTCAATATTGTTTGGGGTGTTGATAAATTGCAAATAGATGCTGCAAACAAGTTACTGAAAATTTTGGAAGAACCTTATGAAAATACTCTTTTTCTTTTGATTGCAGAAAATAGTGAATTGTTACTTCCAACTATTCTTTCAAGAACTCAATTGATTAAACTTTCCCCTATTTTAGATGAGGATTTAACTGATTATTTTATGAAGAAGGATTATGATGATGTTGGGGATATGGTTAGGTTCGCTCAGGGTGATTTGATTAAAGCACTCTCATATAACTCTGATGAAAAAAAAGAGTATAGGGAATTGTTTATTCAATTTAATAGATTGGCATTTAATTATAATAGTTCTTTGAATGAGATCTACAAATTGGTGGAACAAATTAGTAAAATGGGAAGGGAGGAATTGAAGGTTTATTTAAATTATTCTCTGGAATTGTATAGAGAATGTTTTCAGCAGGGAGAGTTAAAAATAGATAATCTTTGTAATTTTACGGAAGAGGAAAAGGGTTTTAAAACTAATTTTTCAAAATTTATTACACCTAAAAATTTATTAAATATATACAATTTGACGCAAAAGGCAGAGGTTGAAATTATGCGTAATGGTAATGCTAAAATGATATTTTTGACTTTGGCAATAAATATAGGTAAACTAATAAGGAATACACAAAATAAATAATATATAATCTAAATTATTTTTATAGTATGGATTCAGAAAAAAAAGAAATTAAGGAAATAGAGCAAAGAGATAAATTATTGGAACAATTTGTTCACCCATATTTTGATGAGGAACCAGATATTGAAAAAGATAAATTTGTTGTTAGTGACCTTGTGTCAAGAGGTTGCAGTAAAGAGCCTATATCTTATCGTCCTGTTTCAAAGAAAGAGTTGGATAATTGTTCTAAAATGAATGTCCATAATTGGATGGGGCATATTCATTCTCCTTCAAATACAGATATTTGTAATGTTGTAGAGGTTAGATTTAAGAATTCAAGAAAAGATTTCTATCGTTTGCCAGAGGGATTAGAGATTTCAGAAGGTGATGTTGTTGCTGTGGAGGGAAATCCTGGCCATGATATAGGAATTGTAACACTTTCAGGAGAATTATGTAGGATTCAAATGAAGAAAAAAAAGCTTGATCAAAATTCAGAATTTAAAAGACTTTACAGAAGAGCTAAGGCGGCAGATATAGAAAAGTGGTTGCAGTCATTAAGGAAGGAAGATGATATGATTTTCAAAACAAGGGACTATGCAAATCGTTATAATCTTAAAATGAAAGTCAATGATGTGGAATTTCAAGGTGATGGTACAAAAGCAATTTTTTACTATACGGCAGATGAAAGAGTGGATTTCCGTCAATTGATTAAATCTTTGGCTGAAGAGTTTAAGGTTAGAATTGAAATGAAGCAAATCGGTGCACGTCAAGAAGCAAGTAGATTGGGCGGAATTGGAACTTGCGGAAGAGAACTTTGTTGTAGCACTTGGCTAAATTCATTTAATTCTGTTTCAACAATTGTTGCAAAAACTCAACAATTGTTTCCAAATCCTCAAAAGTTAGCAGGACAATGCGGAAAGTTGAAATGTTGCTTAAATTATGAGTATGATGTTTATGTAGAAGCACTAAATAAAATACCTGAATTAGGAGTAGAACTACAAACTGAAAAAGGTGTGGCAGTATATCATAAAGTAGATGTGTTTAAACGTTTATTTTGGTATTCTTATCAAGGAAGTACAGAATTGTTTCCTTTGTCTGCCGAATCGGTTAAGTCAATCATAGAGAAAAACAAGAGAAAAATTCTCATAAAAGATTTGGAAACATACGCAGAAAAAATAGAAAACGAAAAATCTCAATCAAAAAATAATTTCAATGAAAGTTATAATTAGTCAAATAGGTATTTTATTGGTTGCTATTTTGTTTTCTGCTTGTAATAATAATGTAGTGTATGACGAAAACAAAGAGGTAAATCAGCAAGCATGGAAAACAACAGATAAATTGTATTATGAAGTAGAAATAACCGATACAATAAAAGACTATAAGCTGGCAATCAATATAAGAAATACTATAGAGTATCCTTATAGTAATATTTTCTTTTACATGAATACTATTTTGCCAAATGGAAAGGTTACTAAGTGTGATACAATTGAGTGTTATTTAGCTTATCCTGATGGAACATGGAAAGGAAAAGGTTCATCTAAAATTAGGGATAATCGTTTTTGGATTGCAAAAAATATAAAGTTTGAACAAAAAGGTAAATACACGTTTGAATTGCGTCAAGCGACAATAGATTCTACTTTAAAAGGAATTTGTGATGTAGGATTGCATTTAGAATATCAAGATTAAAGAATAAAATAGTTTTTGATATGGGCGAAACAACAAAGAAAAAAACTAAAACAAATAATTTTAAAAAGTATATAAAGGTAATGTGGGGGACATATTTCTGCTTTTTATTAGCAGTAGTTGTGTTTTTTATCCTACTTTCCTTAGGTGTATTGGGATTTATGCCTACATTTGAGCAATTAGAGAATCCAAAAGCTAATTTAGCAACAGAGGTCTATTCGGATTCTGGCGAGTTAATAGGTTATATTGGTATTCAAAATCGTTCAAATGTTACATACAAAGATATTTCTCCAAATCTTATCAATGCTCTTGTAGCAACGGAAGATGTTCGATTTTACGAACATTCAGGGATTGATTTGCGTTCATTATTTAGAGTTTTAACAAAAACTGTATTAGGTGGAGATAAAAGTTCTGGAGGAGGAAGTACGCTTACTCAACAATTAGCAAAAAACCTTTTTCCAAGAGAACAAAAATCAAAATTAGGAACAGTATTTGCAAAACTTAAAGAATGGGTTGTAGCAGTTAAACTTGAAAGAAATTATTCTAAGGAAGAAATTCTTTCAATGTACCTAAATACTGTTGATTATGGTAGTAATGCTTATGGTATTAAGGCTGCATCTCATATATTTTTTTCAAAAAAACCTTCCGAATTAGAGGTTGAAGAAGCTGCGGTATTGGTTGGATTGCTTAAAGCACCGACTGCTTATAGTCCTGTTCGTAATCCAGAGAATGCAAATAGAAGAAGAAATGTGGTTTTAGGTCAAATGCAAAAATATAACTACATTTCAGAGGAAGAGTGTAAAGAAAAATCAGCAAATCCAATAAAATTACGTTTCAATCCACAATCTCACGATGAGGGAATTGCCACTTATTTTCGTGAAATGTTACGTAACTACATGAAAGAGTGGTGTAAAACTCACTATAAAGCCAATGGAGAGAATTATGATGTTCATAAAGATGGTTTAAAGATATACACAACTATCAATTATAAGATGCAAAAGTATGCAGAAGAAGCAGTAAAAGAGCATTTCACTTCTTTGCAATCAGAATTCTTTAAACACACAAAAGGATATAAAGATGCTCCATTTACAGGTATAAGTAAAGAGGATATAGAGAAATATTATATTCAAGCAATGAAGAATTCTGATAGATATCGTTCTCTTAAATCAGAAGGATTATCAGAAAAAGATATTAAAGCCAATTTTAAGGAAAAGACAAATATGAGAGTCTTTACTTGGGCTGGCGATAAGGATACAATAATGTCTCCTTGGGATTCTTTACGTTACTATAAACATTTCTTGAATACGGGTATGGTTTCAATAGAACCACAAACGGGTCATGTAAAAGTTTATGTTGGAGGAATAAATTACAAACATTTCAAATTTGATAATGCAAAACTTGGAAGAAGACAAGTAGGCTCAACCTTCAAACCATTTGTTTATGCAGCAGCAATGCGAGATAGTGAATTATCTCCTTGCTATGAAATGGAAAATTCGCCAGTAACGTTTGAGGATTTTGACAATTGGACACCAAAAAACTCTAATGATAGTCGTGAAGGAGAGAATGTAACGTTAAAATGGGCGTTAGCAAACTCTGTAAACTTTATTTCGGCAGCCCTAATCAAAGACTACACAACACCACAAGCCGTAGTTGATTTAGTAAAGCAAATGGGAATCACAACACCTATGGAAGCTTATCCATCAATTTGTTTAGGAACATCAGATCTTTCAGTAATGGAAATGGCAGGAGCAATGTCTACGTTTGTTAATAAAGGAATTCATAAAGAACCAATCTTTATTACAAAAATATGCGATAATAAAGGAATGGTTTTAGAAGTCTTTAATTCAAAGAGTAACTCTGCTTTGGACGAAGAAACCTCATTTTTGGTTTTAGAACTTATGAAAGGAGTCGTTGATGGTGGTACAGGAGGAAGATTAAGATTTAGATATGGACTTACAAGCACTATTGCAGGGAAGACAGGCACTACTGATAATAATTCAGATGGTTGGTTTATTGGTCTAAACCCGAAATTAGCAACAGCAGTATGGGTAGGAGGAGAATTAAGAAGTATTCACTTCCGATCAACCGCCTTAGGACAAGGAGCATCTATGGCATTGCCAGTTTATGCTTTATTTATGAAACGATGCGAAAAAGATTCCAAACTCAATTTCTATAAAGGCGATTTTGATAGACCACCAACAATATCAATAGATATGGATTGCAGTAATTATGTACAAGAAATAGAGCAAGGAACAATGGAACAAGAAAGAAATAAGGAGTGGTAATCACTCCTTATTTCTTTCTTGACTATTTTGTTTTCAAATAATCTGCCACTGCTTGATAGGCTGGTAGAGAAAAAGGATCATTTACACTATTTGAAGCATTAGGGTGAGAAGATAATCTTACAATAACAGTTTCTGCAACAGGATTTATGTAAATTACTTGACCATGTACACCTCTTGCACAAAAGGCTTGATCAGAGTTTTTCATAACCCACCACATATTTCTATAAGCCCAGCCTTTTAAAAGAGGATAACTCTTTTTATCAAACTTATTTGCATTAGAATTTTCAATAATATCCCTCATTAACCCCTGAGGAATAATTTGTTTTCCATTGAAAAATCCATCGTTTCTAATCATTTCCCCAAAAGCAGCCAAGTCTCTCAATGCAGCATTAAAACCTCCACCCGCAAATTCAGTACCTGTTGCATCTAATTGATAATATCCCTCAATGTGAGCCCCCATTGGTTTGAAAAATCTTTCAGAAATTAAATCAGCCAAAGGCTTATCACATACTTTTGTAATAACCCAGGCCAACGCATCAGTGTTAATTGTTTTGTATGCAAACATTTGTCCGTGTTTTCCATTTTGTTGTACAGTTTGAAGAAACTCTCTATAACTTTTAGCACCTTTATAATCCTCAGGTTTAGGGTAAGGAGTGCCTGCTTGTGAAAATTCCCAAATACGAGAATTAGGATTATTATAATTTTCATCATAATCCAAAGCAGTAGTCATATCCAATAATTCCCTAATTGTAGCACTTCCAAAAGCAGAACCACTTAATTCTTCCACATAATAAGAAACCTTTTTGTTTTCATCAAGAATACCTTCTGCTACAAGTACTGCTCCAAGAGTACCTGTTAGAGTTTTTGATACAGACATAACGGCGTGAGTGCCATCGGGCTCTAAAAAACCATAATATCTTTCAAAAACAATTTTTCCTTTATGTAAAACAATAATTCCATCAGCCTTTGCTAAATCAAGCGATTCTTCAAAACTAATGAGTTCTCCATTTAAAGTTTCAAACATAATATTAGCAATAGCATCATCGTGTTTTTCTTTAAATTCATAGCGATTATACTCAGCAGGTTTAACACCTTTTGTGGGGAAAAACATTCTCATATCACAAACACTTTCCCTAATTTGAGGAAAGTTAAAGAAACTTCCATCAATAACACTTTTAATTAAATCATTTTGAGCCATTACACCAATATTCATTGATAATAAAACGGCACTTGCAACAAACTTTTTCATAAATAATAAAGATTTAAAATTTAACTCATATATAAACAACACTTCATAATACATTAAGTTTTGCTTTTAAAATAAAAAAAATAAAAATCACTATTTTTGAGTATTGTCGCAAGAGAAAAAAGGAAGTAATTTTGCACAAAAATTTAAAAATAGTAAAATGACAAGAGTAAAATTTATCTTACAATTAATTCTAATGCTGATTATATCAGGACAAACATTAGCAAAAAATGCAAGCCCAGAAGGATTGTCAATAGAAGGACATATCTTCAATAAAGAAACGCAAGAAGCAGTACTTTATGCTACTGTAATGATTAAAAATACCACAATAGGAACAACAACAGATGAAACAGGAAGTTTCATAATTAGAAATCTTAAACCAGGAAAATACACATTAGTTGTTAGTTGTTTAGGTTATAAAACATTAGAAACTCAAATAGAATTAAAAAATGACAACACTCCACATATTCACTTAAACTTAGAACCACATGCAGTAACGATAGATGAGGTTGTTGTCTCAGCAAACAGAAATGAAACATCAAGAAAAGAAGCCCCAGTAATAGTAAATGTTCTTTCAACTAAGCAATTTGAAAAGAATAATGCACAAGACCTTGTTCAAGCCTTACCTTTTCAAAGCGGAGTAAGAGTAGAATATAATTGTCAAAACTGTGGCTTTCCACAAGTAAAGATAAATGGTTTAGATGGACCATATACACAAATTCTTATAGACTCTCGCCCGGTTATGAGTGCATTAAGCGGAGTTTATGGCTTAGAACAAATTCCGGTAAATATGGTTGAGCGAGTAGAAGTGGTAAAGGGTGGTGGTTCTGCTTTGTTTGGAGCAAATGCCATTGCAGGAACTATAAATATTATAACAAAAGAACCAACCACCCCAAGCCTTAGTGTAGGTACAGACGTTCAAATGATAGGAGGAAGTTCGTATGCACAAAACGTAAACGTAAATGGAGCATTGTTAAGCAAAGATAAAAAAACGGGAGCCTCATTTTATCAAACATATAGAACACGTTCAGCTTATGATGCCGATAAAGACGGATTCACAGAGTTAGGAGAATTGGAAAATCTCTCTTTTGGAACAAATATATTCTATAATATAGACAATAGAAACAAACTTAATTTGGAATATCACACAACAAACGAAGATAGAAGAGGTGGAAATAATCTACATTTGCAACCACACAGAAGTGATATTTGTGAAATGACACAACATCAAATACATTCAGTGAATTTAAACTATAATTTTGTGTCGCTTAATGGTAAAAATCGTTTGAATACATACGCCTCTACACAATACATCAATAGAAATTCATACTACGGAGCTTATCAAGACCCAAATGCATACGGAAAAACAAAAGATTTAACCTTCTTGGCAGGAGCAATGGCAAATCATAAATTAGATAAACTCTTATTTTCACAAGCCGATATTACATACGGAGTAGAATATAGCAGTAATAGTTTAGATGATAGAGTGGAAGATTATAATATGTACACACAACAAACTGCAAATGTAATAGGAGGATATGTGCAATCAGAATGGAAAAGTAATAAACTTAATTTCTTATTAGGAGCAAGAGCAGATAAACATAATCTTTTAGAAGCACCCGTAATAGCACCGAGAGTAAACTTGTTGTATAAGCCGATTTCCGATTTGCAACTCAGAGCAAGTTATTCAAGTGGCTATCGAGCACCACAGGTTTACGATGAAGATTTACACATAACTCAAGTAGGAGGGGAAAGTGTTAGGACTGTGCTTGCTGAAAACCTACGTCCAGAATATTCTCACAGTGCAAGCCTATCGGCAGACTATTATATGCAAATAGGAAACAATGTTCAATTCAATTTATTGTTAGAAGGATTTTACACAAACTTAGATGATGTTTTCGCATTAAGAGTAATAGGACACGATCAACAAACACAAACTACAATACAAGAAAGATATAATGCCTCAGGAGCAGTAGTTAAAGGAATAAGTCTTACAGCAAAAATGTCTTATAAAGATATAATGACAATATCTGCTGCATATACTTTGCAATCGAGCAGATATAAAGAAACAGAATATTGGTCAGAAGATGAAAATGTAGCAGGTACCGATAAATTACTAAGAAGCCCTGATGATTATGGTTATGTAAGTTTAGATTATACTCCAATTGAGAAATTAGGTCTTAATCTTTCGGGAACATACACAGGAAAAATGCAAGTGCCTCACTATGCTGGATTCATAAATCAAGATCGTATGGAAACAACACCAAGATTTTTCGATTTAAATTGTGCGATT
>JAGCLI010000315.1 GCA_017647065.1 Bacteroidales bacterium | reverse complement strand
GATAAAAACAATACAATAGTTGCAAAAAACGTACCTGCCGACAATATAGAACAAATAATAAAAGCCTTAAAAGAAGGACGATTTGCTTTTTAAACAAAGATAGAATATGAAAAAACAGATAATACTTTTTACTATTTCTTTAATTGCTGGACTAAGTCTTCATTCACAAACCACACATTACAAGGTTACTCTTTGGATTCATCAAATTGAAGATTCCACTCTTTATGTTCACGGCTCATACGGAGAGAAAGAAAACTTGCTTTTAGACTCTTTGCAAATTCAACCTGATGGAAGTTTTATTTTAGAGGGCGATTACCGACAAGGAATAGTTGTTTTATCTAATGCTCATCAACAATTCTTTTCATTTATCTTAGACAAAAACCCCGTTTTCACAATAGATATGTATCCATACGGTTATTTTGAGGTAAAAGGATGCGAAGAAAACTCTCTATATCTTGAATACCAAAAACGAAACAAAGAATTAAAACAATTAACAAAACAATACGAAAAAGAAATCAAAGAATTTCCAGAAGAAAAAGACTCCCTTATCAACCTTATTCAAAAAGCTAAAACAACATTCAACCAATATCAAACAACATTTTTCAAGCAACACCCCAACAATCTAATGACTTCGCTTTTAACCTCAATGCAAAATCCAAAACCAAAGCCTGAATTTTTCTCAGCAGGCAAACTAATAAAAGGCAAAGAATTGGATTACGCATACGACATTAGATCAAGATATTGGGAAAACTTCAATTTTCAAGATCAAAGATTACTATCAACACAATATTTCTACAAAAAATTCAAGACATATATTGACAAAATCACAATGCAAACCTCAGATTCAGTCTATCAAGCAATGGAAGATTTCATAAATATTGCAAATCAAAAAGGAGACACTCTATACTCTCGATATATAATAGACCTTTACCTAAGCAAACTACCCTTAATGCCATTTTCTTTTAACGAAGGATTATATATTCAAATAGTCGAAAAACTAATCAACAAAGGAAAAACACCTTGGTTAAGCCTTAGCGAAATTGAAACCCACAACATAAATATTGAAACAATAAAACCATTCCTTCCCGGAAAGAAATTTCCTAACATAAACTCGCTTTACGATATTGAAGCCAAATACACAATTATCCATTTTCACTCTTCCACTTGCGAGAGTTGCAAAAAAAACATTGAAGATTTAATTGGCTTTTATGAAAAAGATTCAAAGAAATACAATGCTAAGATAATATCTATTAACGTCGGAGAAAAAACCAAAGAAGCAACGTATCCTTGGATAAATTGGGAAATTGATCCTCAAATATTAAAGCAAAAACATGATATAGACATAATACGTACGCCTGAAATCTATATTTTAGACAACGAAAAAAAGGTCTTAAACAAGACTGTTATTTATTCTCACATCAAAAAAGCGATTGAAGACTGGGAAAACTTTTAATCAAAAATATTCATCTGCTTTGGTTTGAATAATTCCAACTGATTTTCAGCCTCAGTCTTTATTGGCTCAACATTTTCCATTAAAAAATCGTGCAAAATCTTTTTCAACGCTCTTTTAGGCGTTGTTTTATTTGACACACAGTACTTTGCGAGCAATTTTTCATCTTTTGCAGACAAGGCAATCTTTATATTTTTAGATTTTTGCTTTTTCATTTCTGAAAATTTTCTCAATTTTGTAGATTAAAGTGCGAAAATACAAAAAATAATGGAACTTTATAGAAAACTAAAAGACAATTCAAATAATTTTTTCTTAATGGCAGGTCCTTGCGTTATTGAAAACGAGCAAATGCCTTTTGAAATATGTGAAAAACTCAAAGAAATATGTGAGCGATTAGATATAGATCTAATATTTAAAGCCTCATATAGAAAAGCAAATCGTTCAAAAATTGATTCTTTTAGCGGAATTGGCGATGAAAAAGCCTTAAAAATCCTTGGCGAAATAAGAAAAAAATACGTTTTACCTGTTGTTACCGACATACACTCGGCAGAAGAGGCAGAAATGGCGGCAGAATACGTAGATATTCTTCAAATCCCTGCTTTTCTTTGCCGACAAACCGACCTTTTACTTGCAGCTGCAAAGACAAATAAAATAATAAACATAAAGAAAGGACAATTCCTATCGGCTCAATCAATGAAACACGTTGCCGACAAGGTACTTTCTGTGGGTAATGAAAAGATTATTCTAACCGATAGAGGAACAAT
>JAGCLI010000314.1 GCA_017647065.1 Bacteroidales bacterium | reverse complement strand
CATATCTTTGTATTTTTCTTTATTTAATGTCGCAATTCTATCATTTTTATTCATTGAAGCAATTTTTCTATAATTCAAATAATGATTTGTGTTTTTAAAAAGTTTAAAACATTCTTCTTCTTTAAATATTTTCTTTGCCAATTTAAAAGAACCATTTTTGAATACAGGAATAATTATTGCCATATATGTTGCTAAACAAGTTAGCTGATATAAAAATTCTTTCATAGCAGCGTAGCGTTTTGTTTCAGGCTCAATATCCTTGTCCATTAAAATAAATGCAGGTCTACCAACAGCCTTTAAGCCAGTTTCAATTGAAACAGATGAAGAAGTACTTTGTGCAATTCTAGATAATACTGGATTAGAAAGTAAGTTTGTGATTCCTCCTATCATAGACCACCTACTTTCATTCCACCTAATTTGGGAGAATTATAAATATTTTGATAATTCATTTGTATATTTCTTTTACCTTGAAAATTTGGAGTTAGTTTTTCTTTGATTAACTCTTCATTTATTTCAAACAAATCATCAACGTCAATATTTTTACGGATTCCTTGATAGCATGGATATAGACAAAAAAACATATATCGCTCCCTATCATAACGTAGGAGGATTCGTTAAATACCAAAGCATATACCGAGAAAACTCCTCATTACACAACTCTTTGGACTTTGCAATCAATCACACATTCAACAAATGGGGCAGAAAAGAAACACATCTTGCTGTTTCTGGCGACTTACACAAAAACTTCATATTCTTAGATAGCGACAAACAAAACATAGGCTTAAACATAAACTACAATCACTCCTTTGGAGGATACGATCCAAAAGACTTAGCGTTATTTCACAAAGAAATAAATCCAGAAAGTTTTAACAATAACATTGGAAACCTTACAATAAAGCCCTATGCTAATCTTAATATAAAAGATTTCAAACTAAACGTAGCACTTGACTTTGTTCCAACCTTTGGAGATAGAAAAGAATTTCAAATATTACCCTCAGCCGTTGTAGAAGTCCCTACACTTGCTAACCTCATCAAAATAAAAGCAGGAATAGTAAGCAACTTTGATTTCCCTACTCTTAATTATCTAAGAATAGAAAACCCATATCTTTCACCTATTGCAAAAATAGAAAGCAACAATCAAATGGATATTTTTGCAAAAGTTTACTTCATAACAAAAAGCAACATACTTATTTCCCTAAAAGGAGGTTACAAAATGGGAAATAACGACTATTTCTACACCCTTGATAAAAACGCAGGATTAAACAATATGTTTACATTAGTATATGATAACACAAAAACAACATACGCACAACTTGACCTAGCATATCAAATAGACAAAAAAATAGATTTAAGTCTAAATCTATTGTATCAAAACATAAAAACAACAGACCTTGAATTTGCTTGGTACAAACCAGCCTTTAAAGCAAATTTATTGTTTAGATACAACGCAAACGATAAGTTTAGTATTAGTTTTGTACCAAGTTTCCAAAGCAAAGTAAAATGTTTGAATCCTGAAGGTGAGGTTGAGGAATTAAAAAGCAAGATTGACATAAACCTTGCAGCAAATTACAACTACAACACAAAACTTTCATTCTTTATTGAATTGAATAATATTGCTTATCAACGCTATTTCAACTACTACAACTATCCTTCACAACGCTTAGTCTTAATGGCAGGAGCAAAATACGCTTTCTAAAAAAATGATAGAGAAGCTTTCTTTTCATCAAGCTTGGCAATTAGAAAAATTATGCACGGAAAACCTAAACTATTCCGTGCATTTTTTATCTGACTTATTAGAAAATTTTGACAAAATAGAGAATCACTCTGCAAGACGTTCGCTTTGCAAAATCATTGCTTTAACCCTAAAAAACAAAAGCAAACTTTCAAACGAAATTTCCGAGATAATAGACAATTGCAACAAAGAAAAACTAATAGAGACCTGCTTTATTCATCTGCTTAATGAAAAAACACAAGTATCACTCTTAATGTGGTTGGTAGAAATCTTGCTTTACTACTCACAAGAAGAAGAGTGGATAAAGCAAGAGTTGATTTTCTTTGCACAAGATCTGCAAATCAATTCCTCCCCTGCTAAATTACAAATCATAAAGCGAATAAAGAAAGCGTTAAGAAAATAATGTAATTAAAGAGATTGTGTTTGTGTTTTTTTTGCTCCTTAAAATAGGCGAAATAAGAAAGGGTATATAAATCAGATTCGCCACAAATTTTCGGATGTAAACAAAATTTCTATAAATTTAACGCCGAATGCTTGCGATATTTTCAAGTCTAAAATTTCTGTTCGTAAATATTGAAGTTATAAGCCCTTAACTAAAAATCAGTAAATCAAAGACTTAACTTTTTAAAGCCCGATTTTTGTCCAAAAAAGTCTTTGATTTTTGCGATTTTTTCGCTGTTTTTTTCAAAAAAAACCTTG
>JAGCLI010000024.1 GCA_017647065.1 Bacteroidales bacterium | reverse complement strand
TGTTTCGCCGTTTCCAAAATCCCATTCTCTTGAATAAGAACCTTGTGTTCTGTCTTCAAAACGTATTTGAGTATTTAATACACTTGTTCGTGTTGGAGTAAGGTATAATTGTGCATCTATGGCTGGTACTACTACAACATTTACTGTGTCACTTGCAATACAACCGTTTTCATCCACTATTGTTACTGTGTATGTACTGCTTGCGGTTGGTTGGGCTTGTGGGGTTTTTATTGTGTTATTATCTGGTAGTAATAGGTCTTCTACTGAGGAAGTCCAAGCATATTCTACTGCTTCTGTGGAAGTAAGTTGAACCACTTCTCCTTCACAAATAAAGCGTTTGTCCACGCTTGCTGATACTGTAGCACCTTGTACTTTAAAAGTTACTGAGTCTTTTATTTCTCGTTCACAACCATCTGTTGCTGTTATATAAATTGTGGTTGGTTGTGTAATTCCTACGGTATTAGTTGCTTGATCCGGAGTTACGCCGGCTGACCATTCGTATGTTATTCCACCTATTGCTCCTGTTACGTTGATTTCTACATTTTCATTCTTAGGTAATTCGTTTTCGCAATAAACAACATCTTCACTTATCGTGTATTCTAAAAGTTGTGGAGTTGTAATACCAAACTGAATAGTATCTATTTGTGCACAATCGTTAATAAACTCTGTTGCTATACCTAATACAAGTGTTTCTCCTCCTATATCTGTTGGGTGATTTTTAAACTTTATAATAATAGATGCAGAGGTATCTCCTTCATTAAAAGTAAGTGTTCTACCTGCTGGATTACCATTTAGGTCTAATAATTCAAAGTCTTCTCCTTCTACTGCTGTACCAAAGAAATTTAACACGTGTTGTTCGTTTTCCAAAGCAGGACGATTTATTGTCATGGTAATAGTATCTAAATCACAACCTTTAACATAGGCTGTTCCTACGCCTGTTGGTGGTATCATTTCCTTAAGTGAATATTCATCAACCTTAAACGAGCCTTCTCCTAAGAATACACAAGAGTTGTAAGATGCATCTCCAACATCACAAATAACCAATTCTAACTTATACTTATAACAAGGAACAACATAAACCTCTTCTGTTGAGAGTGCAACTGTATAAGCATTCATTTGACAATTGTTATTTGTATTTGTTATATGATAAACAGAATACTCATCATGGCAACCCCTTTGGTCATGCACTGTGTTAATTGTAATTGGCTCTGTTGTACCAGGAATAACTGCTATATTTCTATATTGATATGGTATTCCCTCATCAACAGGATTTCCTTGCAAATCATATGGTCCTGAAATAAAGAATCCAAACGCATCATTAAATGAACTATGCACAAAACCTGGATATTCCTCAGAAGCAAAAACATAATCAAATTTAACATATTCACCAGATGCAACAAAATCAAATTGAAGTACTGCAACATCATTCATACTTTGACCAGCGTTTCCTTGACTATTTAAAACCATTCGCAAAGGTATTGACCAATCATTTCCATTTGTAGCAGGACTTGAAGTTGAGGAAACAATCCCTGATGATGTTCCTGCCGCAGCATCGTTAACATTTCCTGTCACCATAACAATTCCAGAAGCAAGACCAACGTTTGGATTTGCAGTATTAGGATTTGAGAAAAAGCCTATTTGATTACTATTTACAACATTTTGTCCATTAAAACGAACATTACTAATCTCAATACCTCCTCCTAAGAAACGTGTCTCTAATAGTGTTTTAACATTTTGTCCATTGGCTGAAGTAACACTAATTTGCGAAAAAGCAAAGTAAGGGAATAAACAAATTATCAATAAAAGTAGTTTTTTCATATCTTTTTTCTTTAAGTTTCAATCTGCTAAATTAAGACAAATTTTAGAATTAGCCAAATAATTCTTATCTTTGCCAAAAAATTATTTATGTATAAGACACTAAAAATATTCGTTTTGTTGCTTTTATCTGCATTTTTTTTTGCTTGCAGTGAAGAACCACCTATTCCAAAACCAAAAACCTATCTTTTATTAGAAACAACTCAACCTTTATATTCTTTGGTTGATGAAAAAGATTTTCCTTTCACATTTGAAATGCCCGATTACGGCAAAATAATCAGAGTAAACACTGATAAAAAAGATAATAAATGGTTTAACATATATTTTGACAAATATGGATTTGAAGCAAACGTTAGTTATATTCCATTAAAAGCCGATTCATCTTTAGCTTATATGATAAACGATTGCTATACTTTTTTAGATAGACACAAAAAGTTTTCTTCCGGAATAATAGAACAACAATACAATAATCCTGAGCAAAGGGTTTACGGAACAGTGTTTGAAATAAAAGGCAGTGAAGTAGTTTCGCCTTATCAATTTTACTTAACCGATAGCACAAATCATTTCTTGCGTTTAGCCCTACACTGCAAAACCGCTCCAAACAACGATTCCCTTACTACATATATAAGAAGATTAAAAACCGATATTGACTATATGATTACAAGTCTAAGGTGGAGAAAATAAAAAGCAAAGAAACAAAAAAATAATCCTTTCATTTATTAAAAAAAATGAAAGGATTATTTTTTTAAATGAAAGAAATATTTTATTCTTCTTCTGTTTCTAAATCTATAAGTTGCTTAGAATTTAAAAGGTTGTACCAAGAAAATAATTTTCTCATATCAGAAACATACACTCTTTCTTCGTCAAAATTTGGTAAAACCTCTTTCATATATGCTATTATTTCACTTTCAGATGCCTTGTGATTGATGCACTCGCCACCGTTTTCTTTTCTATAAATTGCTTGCAAAGCTTCTTGAAGTGAAATATCATCATCAATTGTAAAAATGCTAATATCTGCCAAAGAAGAAATCTTTTCATTTGAGAATGCAGGATAACGTTTTGAGTCTAATAAGGATTCTACTAACGCTCCTGTTTTAGTTTGAGATATTAACTTGTATAATCCAGGTTTTCCTGAGATTGATAGAATTGTACTTAAATCCATTTGTTTTATTGTTTTTAGTTATATTATTTAATCTTTATTTCTGTTTCAAAAACCTTAACCACATCTCCCCTTCTTATCTTTGCACGCTTGCGAGTCTCCAACACCCCATTCAAACTTACCAATTCCTCAACAACCATACGTTGAGCCTCTGCACCATTATAAGAAACGCCAACTGCCTTTAATAATTGTATTAAAGTAATAAAATCTTCACCTTCTCTCAATTCAAAATCCATAATCTTATTTTTTAGAGTTTGCAAATATACAACAATATAAAAAAACAAAAGAGGTTGAACCCATAAAAATTCAACCTCTTTTGAAAAAATTTATTTTTGATATTACTTAGCTACTCTTTCAAGCCATTTAACCATACCAAACATTACTCCCATTGATATTAAACATATCACTACGAATACTGTCCAGCATAACCACAATGGAATAGCATTGTACATCATTGAGCCTAAGAACAAGAATGCATTACCAACTGCTGTTGCTCCTAACCACAATCCTTGGCATAAACCTAACATATGTTTAGGTGCTACCTTAGAAACAAATGACAATCCAAGTGGAGAGATAAATAACTCTGCAACTGTTAAGAAGAAATATGTTACAAAGAATACCCAAACTCCCGCTCTTGTTTCTTCTTGAGCTTCAACAGGCAATGCAAGATAATCA
>JAGCLI010000313.1 GCA_017647065.1 Bacteroidales bacterium | reverse complement strand
CTTTGCTTGCTCCCTTCACCAATCCTGCAATATCAACAATTTCTACCGTTGTAGGAACGATTCTTTCTGGATTTATCAATCCTGCCAAAACATTTAATCTTTCATCAGGCACAGAAATTACTCCTACATTTGGTTCAATTGTACAGAAAGGAAAATTTGCTGCTTGAGCTTTTGCGTTAGATAAACAATTAAACATAGTAGATTTGCCTACATTAGGCAAACCTACTATTCCACATTTCAAAGCCATTTCTTATTTATTAAGTAATTTAGAGAAATCGTCCAAAGAAATTTCTTTGTTTTCGCATTTTACGTTTTCTTTCAATGTTTGAGTTAATTTTTGATCAAACAAGAATTCGTAAATTTGCTTTCCTTGTTCTTTGTTTTCAAGCATATTAGTTGCTATTTTTTCAATAGCTTCTTCTCTTTCTTTTGCTTGTTCTTCAGTTTCGTTTTCTGCTTTAGGGAAATAATTAGAAATCAAGGCTTCTTTATAATATGTTTTTATTTCGTCCTTAGAAACTTCCAATTTATATTGTTCCATCAATTTGCTTTCAATCAATTGCCATTTGATAGAATCTCTATACATTGTGTAGTTATCAATTATTTCTTTATCTTCAACTTTTCCTGTATTAGTTTGAATTAACCAACGTTTCAAAAATTCATCTGGCAATTCAAAAGAAGAAGTTTCAACTAATTGTTTGCTAACTTCATTTAAGAAATGACGATCTGCTTGTTGAGCATACGCCTTTTCCATATCTTCTTTTATTGCAGCTTTAAAATCAGCATCGGTTTTTATTTCTTTTGTAGGATAGGCCTTTTGATAAAGTTCTTCATTAACTTCATGAGGAGTTACTCTGCTGATAGAATGAACTGTAAATTGAACATCAGATTTAAATTCCTTAGCCGCTTCCTTATCTATTCTCAACATTGCTGAAATTTCAGTAACATTTTTGAAAGCCTTTGCTAAATTAAACACGATAGCTTCATCTTTTTTAGCTCCAATAAATTTTTTCTTTATTGTAGCCATTCCTATTTTATCAACAGCAATAGAAGTTACAGTTTGAACACCACCTTCTTTAACATTGCCATCTTGGTCAAGTTCTTTAATTTGGCCATAAACCAAATCAGTTTCTTCTATTGTTTCAGGTGTTTCAAAGTTTCCAAATCTACGTTGAATATCTTCTATTTGTTTATTTATTGTTTCTTCATCAGGAGTGATTTTGTAATATGTTGCTTTTTGTTTTTCTAGCTCCAATTTCACTTCTGGTTGTAATGCTATATCAAAATAGAAAACAAAATCTTGTTGATTATCCCAATCAATTTCGCCTGTTTTTTCATCATTTGACATAGGACTTCCTAAAAGGTCAAGTTTATTATCGTCAACAAATTGATACATTGCATCAGACATAGCTTTTTGCACTTCTTCCGCTCTAACAGGTCTTTCATACATTTTTTTGATCATACCCATTGGAACTTGCCCTGGTCTAAATCCTGGAATATTCGCTTTTTTACGATATTGTTTTAATTCTTTTTCAACCGCAGGCATATAATCCGCAGCATTTACTTCAACCTTTAAGACAGCTGTTAAATCACCTGTCATTTCCTTTGTTACATTCATACTTATACCTTAAATATATTATATATTATACTATTTATTATCAAAATTGAATTTGCAAAGTTACGAATTTATCTCTAAATGAGTAAATTTTTATTCATCAAAGAATTCATTTAATGCTAATACTACCTTCTCATCAATATATGTGAAACGCATTTTTATTGATTGTCTACGTGCAGCAAATAGTCCATATCCATTATTAACATTAGTATAAATAGGCTTATCTACAAGTTGCATAGACTCTTGACGAGAATAGCTATAATATTCGTATAGATTCAAATCACAAGACAAAATATAAAGTTCAAACCATGAAGCTCTATCTGTTTTAGAACAGTTTTTCCCAGTTAATTCTTTCTTTAAACCATCAAGTAAAAAGTCTAATTCTAAATTAAAACTCATCAATACCCCAGGATAAGTATTTTTACAAAATTGCGTTGCAAAAGTAATATCAGAAAAAGTTTCTTTTCCATCGTTCTTATAATAAAATCTTATTATAGGTTGATACATTTTTGCAACAACTCCTTGATTATTTGAAGCTGCATAAGAATTTATATTATACCATTGACAATTTAATATTTGTTTTCCTGCGCGATTTTGAAACTGCATATAACTTCCAGGAGTTACAATATCATAATCACCTATCAAACGAGTAGAAGCAGTTGTCTCTTCCCCTGTTTTTTTATTCCTTACCACAATCTTATAAGTTTGCTTCATTGCCTCTGTATGATTTAAACGACCTTTTGTTACACAATAATACAAAGGCGTATTTCCAGAATAGAAATCACCATCTTCCTTTTGATAAGATTCAGTATAATTAAACCAAAAAGTATCCCTTACAATATCATCGCTTTCCCAAAAATAATGAGAAACCATAAAAACATCAATATCCTCGGGCTTATAATAAATAGAATCCTTCTCTTTTGAAAAATCCAAATAATTACCACTACCCAAAAATCCCTTTTGCACTCTTACAAAAGTTGTATCTTCATCTTGGTCAAGCAAACCATAAACAATAGTTACAGCTTTCCATTCTTCATTTGGGTCAAACTCTACTTCGCAAGAAGTAAATACACATAAAATACACACAAAAGCAAATACACGTTCAAAAAATAGCTTCATTTCTTATTATTTTTAAAAAAATTCGGTTGCAAAGATAACTATAAATTCACAAATTAAAGATTTTCTTGTATTTTTGTAAGCCAATAATTAACCAAATATATGAAAAATAACTATGAAACATTGCGATAATTTTCTTGTAAGCGAGAAAAAATTTCTCAATACAAGTTTTTTCAAGCTAAAATTAAAATCAAAAAAAGCACTTCCTGAAATAAATCCAGGACAATTTGTAGAAATACAAGTAAATTCTGACAGCAAAGTATTATTACGCCGTCCAATTTCAATAAATGATGTAGACTATACCACAAATGAAGTAAGTCTAATAATCCAAACCGTAGGACAAGGAACAAAAGAATTAGCAAAAATTTCAGAAGGCGAAGAATTAAGCTTAATTTATCCATTAGGTAATGGTTTTGAAACCAAAGGAGAAAATCCTCTTTTAATTGGAGGAGGAGTAGGAATTGCTCCATTATTATATTTAGCAAAACAATTCTGTGCAAAAGGAATAAAACCTGATGTTCTATTAGGTTTTAGGAGCAAAGAACAAATGATTGCATTAGATGAATTTGAGAAATACTCAAATCTTTATATATCCACACAAGATGGTAGCATTGGAGAAAAAGGATTAGTAACAGAAAACAAAATATTCTTAGCATCACACGATGTAATCTACACTTGCGGTCCAACACCTATGATGAAAGCAATAGCTGAACACGCTTTAAAAAACAACACTGAATGTTTCGCATCCTTAGAAAACAAAATGGCTTGCGGAATAGGTGCATGCCTATGCTGTGTTCAAAACACAACCCAAGGACACAAATGTACTTGCACAGAAGGTCCTGTATTTAATGTAAAAGACATAATCTGGTAAAATCAAAAGCAATGGAAAAATTAAAAATACAAATAGGCAATTTAGAATTTCAAAACCCTGTAATGACAGCCTCAGGAACATTTGGTTTTGGATTAGAATACGAAGATTTTTTTGACGTACAAAAACTCGGAGCAATAATAGTTAAAGGTACAACAGGAGAAAAAAGAGAAGGCAATCCTGCACCTCGTATGTGCGAAACCCCAATGGGAATGATTAACGCAGTAGGTTTACAAAACAAAGGTGTAGATTACTTTTGCGAACATACATATCACGAAATCAAGCACTACAAAACCAATGTAATTGTAAACGTTTCAGGTTCCTCTATAGAAGAATACGTAAAAGTAGCAGAGAAAATAAATGAATTAGAACACATTCCTGCAATAGAATTAAACATTTCTTGCCCTAACGTAAAGAAAGGTGGAATGGGATTTGGAACAGATCCTAAAATGGCATTTGAAGTAGTAGATGCAGTAAGGAAAATTTATAAAAAACACCTAATTGTAAAACTTTCTCCTAACGTTACATCTATTGCAGAGATAGCAAAAGCCGTTGAAAGTGCAGGAGCAGATAGTGTTTCGATGATAAACACAGTTTTAGGTATGGCAATAGATGCTGAAAAACGCAAACCTTTACTTTCAACCATAACAGCAGGCTTGTCAGGCCCTGCAATAAAACCAATAGGCTTACGATGTGTTTATCAAACCTACAAAGCAGTAAAAATTCCAATTATAGGCTTAGGCGGAATCACTAATGCAACAGATGCAATAGAATATATACTCGCAGGAGCAAGTGCAATACAAATTGGAACTCAAAACTTCGTAAATCCACGCATAGGATTAGAAGTAATAGAAGGCATGAAAGAATACCTTGATCGCCACAATATTTCTCACATTTGGGACATTAGAGGAATAATTTAAAATTTTATAATGATGAAAAAAGTAATCTCAGTATTGCTGTGCTTAGTTTTCACGGCGAATCTTGTTGGTCAAGAAAAGAATAGTGGTTTCTTT
>JAGCLI010000023.1 GCA_017647065.1 Bacteroidales bacterium | reverse complement strand
TTAAAGATACACCTTCTGCTTGCAAGATTGCAGCAACGCCAGATTTGCAACCACAACCCGCAGGTGCAGGAAGGGTAGAACGGTTTATTATTTCGTTATTTTCTATCTCAAAGATAGTGTAATAAGCACAATGTCCAAAGTGGTCATCTACAAAGTTTTCTCTTGTAGGTACTGCTATTTTCATATTTCTCAATGTTTTTTAAAATTTAGTTTGCAAAAATAATCTTTTTATGTACATTTGCAAAAATTAAATAAAAGAATAAAATTATGTGTGGCATAGTAGGATATATTGGAACGCAAGAAGCGTATCCAATTCTAATAAAAGGATTACATCGTTTAGAATATAGAGGATATGATAGTGCAGGAGTGGCGTTGTTAAATGATGCAGGAGAATTAAATGTCTTTAAAACAAAGGGCAAAGTAGAAAATTTAGAAAAATATTGTCAAGGAAAGGATATATCAGGTTCTGTTGGAATTGCACATACTCGTTGGGCTACTCACGGCGAACCTTCAGATGTTAATGCTCACCCACACTATTCTCAAAGCGCAACTTTGGCTTTAATTCACAATGGTATTATAGAAAACTACCAATCTTTAAAAGAACTTTTGATAACAAAAGGATATTCTTTCAAAAGCGAAACAGACACAGAGGTGTTAGTGCAGTTGATAGAGTATGTAAAGAAAGAAAATAACCTATCTTTGTTTGAAGCAGTGCAACAAGCTTTATCGCAAGTTGTAGGTGCATACGCAATAGGAATTATTGAAAGAAATAATCCTAATTTGTTAGTTACTGCAAGAAAAGGTTCTCCTTTGGTGATTGGAGTTGGCGAAGGTGAATACTTTTTAGGCTCAGATGCTTCTCCAATTATTGAATACACAAAACAAGTTATATATGTAGGAGATGAAGAAATAGCAAAAATAGAAAAAGGCAAAGAACTTGAAATAGTTAATCTTTCAAAGGTTAAAGTGAATCCAAGCATTACTCAAATAAATATGGATTTGAGTGAAATTGAAAAGGGTGGTTATCCTTATTTTATGATAAAAGAAATAATGGAACAACCAAAAGCCTTGAATCTTTGTGTGAATGGTAGATTACAAAAAGAAGAACTTGATATTAAGTTAAGTGGAATAATTGATAATATAGATAGATTCAGAAAAGCTCGTAGAATATTGGTTTCTGCTTGTGGAACATCTTGGCATGCAGGTTTGATTGGAAAATATTTATTTGAGTATTATTGTAAGATACCAGTGGAGGTGGAAGTTGCCTCAGAGTTTAGATATAGAAATCCTGTGGTTTTTCCGGATGATGTTATGATTGCTATTTCACAATCGGGCGAAACAGCCGATACGTTAGCAGCAATAGAGTTGGCAAAAGAAAAGGGGGCTTTTGTTTATGGCGTTTGCAATGTGGTAGGTAGTAGTATATCGCGAGCAACTAACACAGGAACTTATACTCACGCTGGTCCAGAAATAGGAGTTGCGTCAACAAAAACCTTTACTACACAAGTAATGGTTATGACTATGATTGCACTTTCTGTTGCCAAAGAATTAAAAACCATAGAGGAAGAAGAATATAAACGTGTTGTATCAGAGTTGTTGGAAGTTATACCAAAGGTGGAAGAAATATTGAAATTAGGAAAAGAAATAGAAGATATATCTAAGGTATTTACTTATGCAAAGAATTTTATCTATCTTGGTCGAGGCTATAACTATCCAGTGGCATTAGAAGGTGCGTTAAAACTAAAAGAAATCTCATATATACATGCCGAAGGCTATCCTGCAGCAGAAATGAAGCATGGTCCAATTGCTTTAATTGATGAAGAAATGCCGGTAGTCGTTATTGCGCCGAAGTTTGCTCATTATGATAAGATTTTAAGTAATGTTCAAGAGGTAAAAGCTCGTAAAGGAAGGGTGATTTCTATTGTTACAAAAGGAGATGTTGCAATAAAAGCATTATCGGACTATTGTATTGAAATACCAGAAATAGAAGAAAGTCTTTCTCCATTGTTAACAATTATTCCATTGCAATTGTTGTCTTATTATGTTGCGGTTGCAAAGGGAAGAGATGTTGATCAACCAAGAAATTTAGCAAAATCAGTAACAGTTGAATAAAGAATGGAATTTTCAAAAAAGGATTTAGAACAAATTCAAGGGCATAATTTAAGTCTTGCTCAAATAGAAAAGCAATTGGAAAACTTTAAAATAGGATTTCCTTTTGTGAACCTTGAAAAGCCTGCGGTGATTGGAGACGGAATATTGCAGGTGGAAGAAAGTAAAGTAATAGATTATGTAAATGCTTTTGAGAACTATGCTTCTTGTGCAAGCCTTGTTAAGTTTGTACCGGCTTCTGGTGCGGCTACAAGAATGTTTAAAGATTTATATGACTTTAAATCCTCTTTTGATTCTTCTAAAAATTCATTAGAAGATTTTCCTGCGGTGAAAGAGGTTATAGATAATATTAAGCAATTTGCTTTTTATGAATCTCTTTTGCCGTTGGGAATTGAAAAAGCTATAGAAGAAAAAAACTATTTGAAAATAGTTGAACTTATTCTTGAAGATAAGGGACTTTCTTATGGTCAAAGTCCTAAGGCAACTATTGTTTTTCATAAATATGACGATGAGGTGCGTACTTCTTTTGAAGAACACTTAGTGGAAGCCGCTAAATATTGTTTGAATGATAAGAAAGAGGTGAAATTACATTTTACTATTTCGGGAAATCATCAAGAAAAATTTTCTGCCCTATTAGAAAAGGTGAAAGCAAAATATGAAGAAAGATTTTCTTGCACATACGAAATAGAGTTTTCTGAACAAAAATCTTCAACTGATACTGTTGCTGTGTATTTAGATAATAGTTTGGTTAGAGATAATGAAGGAAATATTGTTTTTAGACCAGCAGGGCATGGTGCATTGATAGAAAATCTTAATGAAATCAATGCAGATATTGTTTTTATTAAGAATATAGATAATGTAATTCACGATAAGTATAAGGAGATCACATATAAGTACAAGAAAATTTTAGCGGGGATTTTAGTGACTTTAAAGAAAGAGGTGGATTCTTATTTGAATATTATTTCTAAACAAAGCTTTGATGAATCAATTCTTTCAAAAATTAAATTATTTTGCAGAAATAATTTATTGATAGAGTTAAAAGATTTGTCAAGTTTTAGAGATTTTGAAGAGTATCGTAATTATTTGTTAAGCGTTCTTAATAAACCGATAAGGGTTTGTGGAATGGTTAAAAATGAAGGACAACCCGGTGGAGGACCTTTTTGGATTAGAAAAGAAAACGGAGAACTCTCTTTGCAAATTGTGGAGTCTGCTCAGGTTGATATGAAAAATGAAAAGCAAAAGGAAATTTTTAATAATTCTACTCACTTTAATCCTGTTGATTTAGTTTGCTTGATTAAGAATTTTAAAGGAGAAAAATTTGAATTGACTGATTTTGTTGATTATAATACTGGCTTTATTACAGAAAAATCGCAACAAGCACATAAAATTAAGGTGCAAGAGTTGCCAGGGTTATGGAATGGGTCAATGGCTAATTGGATAACTATTTTTGTTCAAGTACCTTTGGAGACTTTTACGCCAGTTAAGACAATAAATAATCTTTTAGATAAAGGTCATAATCCGTTTTAATGTTTTTTTTGTTCAATAAATCCTTTGATTTTTTGCAAGATAAAAAATATTGTGTAATTTTGCATGCTGAAAAGGAGTAATTTTATGTTTAGAAAGCAAGTAAATAGATTCATATCTTTGTGTTTATTATTTGTTCCATTGATGAGTTTTTCTCAAATCCATGAACGTGGAATGATGAGAAATAGAAGCAATGTGGAGATAGAAAGTTCTCAATATACAATAGGAATAGTAAAGGACACAAATAAGTTTAATAATTCTTTTATTCAGTTTGTTAATAATGGAATGATAGATGATGTCGCAGCAGAAAGTGAAGATGATATCATTTATGCATCGTTTGATACACGTTCTATTCACTATACTAATAATAGATTTGATTATTCTTCAATTACAGAGCCTATTCCAATAGAGTTGGTAAATGAAGAAAATAAACAATACTATGCTTGCCCTATTGAAAAGAAAGTAACTTCTCGTTTTGGTCCAAGACGTCGTCGTTGGCATTATGGAGTGGATTTGGGTTTGAGAACAGGCGATCCAATAAAAGTAATGTTTGATGGAAAGGTTAGAATAGCAAAACGTGCAGGTGCATATGGTAATTTAGTTGTGATACGTCATGATAATGGTTTGGAAACTTATTATGCTCACCTTTCAAGAATAAATGTAGAGGTGAATCAAGATGTAAAAGCAGGAGAAATTCTTGGCTTGGGAGGAAGTACAGGCCGTTCAACAGGTCCACACTTGCATTTGGAAATACGTTATCTTGGTGCTGCAATTAATCCTGAAAAAGTTATAGATTTTAGAACCTATTCTTTGATAAGCGATACTTTAATGCTAACAAAGGATTGCTTCAAAAAAGTCAAAACACCTTCTTCGCAAAGAAATAGTTTGGCAAAAAATACTTCTGATTCAAAATCTTCAAAAGGAGGAAAGTATTACAAAGTTAGAAAAGGAGATACCTTGGGAGCAATTGCAAGAAGAAATGGTACTACCGTAAAGAAATTGGCTAAGCTTAATAATATCAAAGGAAATAAAATTAGAGCAGGTCAAACAATAAGGATTAGATAATTGTAAATAAATTATAGTTTAACAAGTAGTGAAAAAATTTTCATTACTTGTTTTTTTATTGAAATAAATTAAATGTTAAAATATGAAAAAAGTATTCAGATTCCTATTGGGTTTAGTGTTTTTTATTGCACTAATGCCCCAATTAAATGCACAAACAGTTGTTACGGTAGGTAATAATTGTATGGGGGAAGACTTCCTTCCAATAAATGTTACTTATGGTTATAGTTATTCTCAAACGATTTTCTCTTCAGAGGAATTGATGGCAGGAGAAATTTCTTCTATAAGTTATAAGTTTAACTCAGAAGTGCCTACGACTATTTCTTCTCAAATATATTTAGGAGAAGTAAATAGAGATGTGTTTGCAAATCCTGAGGATTTTGTTTCAGCAGACAGTCTTACACAAGTTTATTCAGGAAATGTAACATTCACACAAGGTTGGGTTACAATTAACTTTACAACTCCTTTTGATTATAGTGGAGAAAATAATCTTGTTGTTGCTTACATGAATAATACAGGTACATGGACAGATGCCAGATTCTTCACCACTTGTTCTTCTGTAGGTAACAAAACAATAACTTGTTATAGATCAAATCAAGAAATATCTATAAATAATCCTCAGGAAGTAAATAGTTCGATGAGAATAGTTTTGAATAATAGACCAAATGTCAAATTTGAGATCAATCCTTTCTCTGCTTCTTGTTATCCTCCAACAGAGATTTTATCACAACAAATCTCCTCTCAATCTGTAACACTTGCTTGGAATGCGGTAGAGGGAGTAGAGCAATATGCTGTTGCTTATAAGAAATCATCAGAAGTGTTATGGGATACTACCTTTGTAAACACAAACTCTATTACCTTATCTCAATTAGATGTAATAACACCTTATGATATGAAAATATGGAGTGTTTGCTCAGATGAAGAAAGTATAGCGTTTACAACATCTTTCACAACACTTCCAAACGAAGAATTAATATCTGAACTACCTTTTGTATGTGAATTTCATACACAAGCAGAATCTCAGTTATGGACAATACAAAATGGAACACAAACAAATAAATGGCATTGGGGAAATATAGTAAATTCAACATTGAGTGATATAGGTGGAGTAAGCGGGGCAATGTATATTAGTGATAACAATGGTTTGGCAAATAATTATGATGGAAATAGTACTTCAACTGTTTATTTTTCAAGATATATTCAATTTAATGATGCTCCAGAATTTAAATTAACGTTTGATTGGAAAGGTATTGCAGAAGGAAATTCTGACTATTTACAAGTCTTTTTGTTGCCTACTACCACACAATTAGATCATAATATGGTCCTTACCTCAGGAGAAATTACAGATAGATTAGGTGGAGCAAATGATTGGAGAAGACAAGAAGTAGTTCTTTCAAGAGAGTATGCCAATGGCGTATATAATTTAGTCTTTTGTTGGAGAAATGATAATACTGTAGAGCATAATCCTCCTATTGCAGTTGATAATATCTCTATTGAAGCGGTTAATTGTGGAAGAGTAACCGAAATAGATTCAGAAGTAAATGATGGAGAAAATATAAGTGCTACTATTTATTTTGGCGATGCAAATACAAATGAAGAAAGAACTTACATAGTAGAATACTCGCTAACAGGAACAGGAGATTGGGTGAGTGTAGAGACTCAAGTAGATAGTGTAGTAATAGGAGATTTACTTCCATCATCAAACTATTCTGTAAGGGTTAAAGTATTATGTTCTTTAACAGAAGTTTCGGATTACTCGCATATACATACATTCAATACACCTTGTGGAACGATAACACAATTTCCAATAAGAGAGGGATTTGAACAAGAATTTGTTCTTGAACAAGGTCATATAGGAGATGATTATTCTCCAAAATGTTGGGAGGTTGTAAATGGAGCTTCTTCATATTATGGTTTTGAACGTTCAGGAGATTGCTCGTCTGAAGGTAATAATTCATTGAATTTCTCAGGCTCTGCTACTTCTGGAACATATAACGATTGGTTAATAACTCCTCCAATAGAGTTTAATGGTAATCAAAGAATGACTTTCAAAATTAGAAAATCATCTTCAAATAGTACTTTGCCTCATTTTAAAGTGTATTATTATGATGCAATTGAACAAGATATTACCTCATTAGGAGATACATCTTTATTTCAAGTTTTAGATACGGTTTATTGCACACACAACACATTAGACTTCAAAAAAATGGAAGTGGATTTATCTTCTATTGTTGGGGAAGCAAGAGTTGCTATTGTAGTAAATGAAAGGACAAGTAGTTTCTATTTAGATGAATTAACCATTGAAAATAGCCCATCGTGTCCAGATGTTTATGGAGTGGTTGCAAAAGCACTATCATCTACAAGTATGAGAGTTGATTTTGATGCAAATCATCAAATGGGTTGGACAATAGCTTATGGTCAAGCAGATTCAATACAAAACTTTAATCCTCAATTAGCCTCACAATTTTCAGTTAATCCAAACGATTCTTTACCTGTTATAATAAATAATTTAACATCTGGTATTTATTATGTAGCAGTAAAATCGAATTGTGAAGATGGAGCTTATTCTGAAATAGAAACAGTAGAAATACCATTTGCACAAAATTTACCATACACACAAAACTTCGATTCATTAAACATCAATGGTTGGGACTTTGTAAGCAACTCTGTTAATTCTTGGATAATAGGTTCAGAAGTCAATGAAATTACTAATCAACCAGGCAATGCTTTGTATATAAGCAACGGAAATGGATATAACTATACTCTCACAACAGCTACTACAGCATACGCATCATTAAATGTAGCCTTTGGAGAATACCCTGCATTTAATTTATCTTTTGATTGGAAAGCAGCAGGACAAGGTACGGTTGACTATGCTAAGGTTTATATTCTACCTTGGGATTATGAATTAACTACATCTCTTCCAAATGATAGTCATAGCCTTACTGGAAGATTAAACCAACAAACACAATGGCAAACCGAGAATATAGAATTGGATCATCAATATGCAAATGGCATTTATAAAATAGTATTTGCGTGGAAAAATAATTCAAGTGGAGGAACAAATCCACCAATAGCAATAGACAATCTTTCTATAGTACCATTAACTTGTGGAGGAGTAGAAGGTTTGACACTAAATAATATGGATGGGACATTAACAACAACATCTGTAGCAGTGTCATTCAACGACTATAATACAGAAAATGTTCAATATCAAATAGAATATAAAACACCATCAGAAACAGAGTGGACTATTGCGGCTACAACAGATACAAATTACTATCTAATAAATAATCTAAATTATCAAACAGATTATCAAGTAAGAGTTGCAGTTGTTTGTTCAAATGGAGAATTAACAAGTTATGCCCAAGAAGAAATAACAACCCCTTGTGGAACAATTACTCAACTTCCTTGGCAAGAACAATTCTCAACAGGCATAGGAGAGTGTTGGTATCAAATGTTAGGAGAAATGTCAGATACAATCACTCATGCAAGCGACCTATTACAAAATAATAATGGTTGGAAATATAACATATACGAAGGTGGAGAGAGAATATATGCAGACCTATCATACGAATATGCGAAATATTGGATAATATCGCCAAGTTTTTACTTAGGAGAAGGTGATACAACTTATCAATTATCAGCAGATATTTTCCGTACATCACATAATGGATCAGAAGTAGCACCTGTGCCAAATGGAGATATGTTTGCAATCTTAGTCTCAACAGATGATGGACTTACTTGGAATACAGCAAAGGCTTTAATCTTTGGAAGTGGAGAAACTTCAAACTACGATTATAACCTTTCTGCTTTTTCATCAGAAGCATCAAGAGTTAATTTCAAATTAGCAGATGAAAACGACCAACCATTAACAGGAGCAATAAGATTTGCATTCTACGGAGAAGGTTCAACATCAAGAATGTTAGTAGATAATATAGAAATATCACAATGGCAACCATGTCAAACACCTTCAATGGTCAATGTTGCTAACATAACATCAAATAGTGCAGAACTTACTTTCTTAGACTTTGGACAATCACAACAATGGGAGTACGCACTACAACAAGGCAACACAATAGATTTTGCAACAGCACAAACTCAAACAATAAACTACCAAGGAACATACCTAAACGATTTATTAGATGGAATGACTTATAGTGTAGCCGTAAGAAGTGTGTGCTCAGAAGGAGAATATTCCCCATGGAGTGAAATAATAACCTTTACTACACCTTCGCAACCAACACCGCTACCATTTGAAACAACATTCTCAGATATATATGACAATCAAAAATGGGAAGCCGTTTCAAACACAAATATAAATTGGACAATAGGTAGTGCAACCTTCTCAGGCGAAGAAGACACTATGTCAGCATACATATCTTCAAATGGAACAGATTATAGCGTTGCAATGCCAGGCGGGTGGAATTACACTTACACAGCCTTATATAGAGAATTTGACTTTGGAGCAGGAGGAAACTATACATTAAGCTTTGACTACAAAGTGTCAGGTTATGAAAATTGGGATGCAGGATTACACATTTTTGTAAAAGATGAAAATGATGTAATAATAGCAGAATACTATGATATGAACCAAGCAATAGCTAACTATGTAGGAGTAAGCCAATGGACAAGAGCAGACATTGAACTACCAGCCAATTTAGAAGGAATAAAGAAAATAGTATTCTATTCTTGGGGATACATATCAAGCTACTCAACACAATCACAAGTACCACCAGCAATAGACAATGTAGTAATAGAAGAAATGATATGTAACCCACCAACCAATCTTATAGTTTCTAATATAACAGAAAACTCAGCAACACTATCATGGGAAGGCACAGCCGACAACTATAAAATAAATTATGTTGTAGCAGGTAGTTCAGACACACTAACACAAATAACACCAAACACAACATACACCTTAGGTCTAAATTCATTTGAAAACTATCAAGTGAGTGTACAAAGCGTATGTGAAGAAGATTTATATTCATTGCCAACACCAACACTATCTTTCTCAACCTTACAAGATGCAGACACAATACCATATACATGTAACTTTGAAACACCAGGAAACAATGGTTGGCTATTAAGAAATGGCTCATGTGTAAACCAATGGGTAGTTGGATTCCCAACATCAGGAACCTCTAATTCTCTATTCATTTCAGATGACGAAGAATCAGCACATTATGCAGCAAGTGCAAATAGTGTAGTAATAGCAGAAAAACTATTCCAATTCTCTAACTCAGAATACATCACCATTTCGTTTGACCTAACAATAGGAGGAGAAATAACATCAAACATATTCTACGATTATTTAAAAGTATTCCTATTGCCAGCAACTCAAACCTTAGAACCAACCACAGCATACGATTTAAGTGGAGAATACTCTTACGCAATGGCAGACTATGCACAAGACGTAATCCTACAACACCTTGGAACCAATGCAATATGTCTATTAGAAGGTACACAAACAATCAATATCACAATACCAACTCCAATTAACGAACAAAGAAAACTTGTATTCCTATGGAGAAATAACAATATGTCAGGCACACAACCAGGAGCAATAATAGACAATATCTCAATCACAACACTTGGAGGAGTAATAGAAGAAGAATGTCTTGCACCAACTAACGTAGAGGTATTACAAATCACATCAAACTCAGCTCTTGTTACTTGGACACCACAAGGAAACGAAACAGCATGGCAAGTAAAACTAAACCAAGGCGAAGTAATAGATGTAACAACACCATCATACACACTAACAAACCTATTGCCAGCAACAGAATATGACTTTATGGTAAGAACAAACTGTGGAGCAGGAGTATCAGAATGGGTAAACGTAACCTTTACAACAACTGATACAATTATCGCACCAATAGTTACAACCCTACCAGCAACATCAATTACACAAACCTCAGCAGTGTTGAATGCCGAAATAACAGAAGGAAATATTGAAATTCTAACAAAAGGATTCTACTACAAAGAAACAGCAAACGCAATTTGGGATTCAATAGCAGTAGAAGGACAAACAGAAATTTCAGTAACGCTTTCTGATTTGTTGCCACAAACAACCTACTCATTCAAAGCATTCATCACAACCGAAAACGCTTTAATACAAGGAGAAGAATTGACCTTTACAACCGATGAAAGTTCATTGTCAGATGTAGAAAACGCAATAGAGGTTAATCTATATCCAAACCCTGCAAAAGAAAAAGTGTATTTGGAAACAAAAGGCTTTGAAAACAAAGCAAAAGCAATGTTGAGCGATTTACAAGGACGAATACTAAAAGAAATAGAAATCAACTCTGAAAGAATAGAAATCAACTTAAACACACTATCAAGCGGAGTTTACTATTTGAAAGTATTTGATAACAACTCAACCAAAACAATAAAAATAATTAAAGAATAAGAAAAACAAAAAGGAGGGCAAATCGCTCTCCTTTTTTATTTTGGATATACAAAACACTCTCAATAGATTATTCTTCGAGGGTGTTGTTTTCTTGCTGTAATCTAAATATCATTTTTTGACGCTCTATCTCGGTTGTTAATTCCTCTTTCGTTGGCAAGAATGTAAGGTACTTCGCTTGGAATAATCGGTCATTGTCTTTGAGCATCGAGTATCGTGCCATATCCTCACTCGTGCGAGAGCAGAGTATAAGGCCGATTGTCGGATTATCTCCTTCTGTTCGTTTTAGTTCATCGTACATTCGTATATACATATCCATTTGCCCAACATCTTGATGACTGATTTGCTCTGTTTTCAAATCAACAAGCATAAAACATTTGAGAATATAATTATAGAACACCAAGTCAATATAAAAATCTCCCATATCTGTACGGATATGTTGTTGACGAGCAACGAAAGCATAACCCTTTCCTAATTCCATAATGAATTTTTGAAGATGTGCGATTATCGAACTCTCTAATTCAGTTTCTGAGAATTTAGTGTTTTGGGCTAACCCTAAGAACTCTGTTACAACAGGATTTTTGATAAACTCTAACTTATCACCCTGCATAGGTGCTGTAATCTGTTTCATTTCATCTATTACCATGTCCTTTGATTGCGACTGCAACAGACGATAATAGTATTGTGATGATATATTACGATGTAGCGTTCTTACACTCCACATCTCTTTTGCAGCCTCTTGCATATACCAATAGCGAGCAGTATCATCACTAACCGTAAGTAATTCACGATAATGTGTCCAAGTAAGATTTGGCACTCGCGAATGCCAAATCTCTATATCTTTGAAATAGAGATAGAATTGACGATAATCCTGCAAGCGACGAGCAGAATACGAATTGCCATATATTGGCATCAATTCGGTAGCAAGATTTTTCAACAAGGCTTTGCCATATTCTGCACGTGCAGCACCGCCTTGTTCTTCTTCAACAATACGACGACCTACCAACCAATTCGATTGAATCATTAATGTGTTGATAGATGAGTATGCTTGCATTTTCGCTTGCTCGATAATCTGCTTAATATCGGCAATAATATCTGCACTATTATGAATCTGTATCTGTTTCATGTCGCAAAGATACTGCTTTTTAACAAATTGGCGTGAACAGAGAATGAAATACTCTTATGATTTAGACAAATAATTAAAGAATAAGAAAAACAAAAAGGAGGGCAAATCGCTCTCCTTTTTTGCTTTTGTACAAATGAAAAATCGTGAGAGGATAATATCTATGATAATTATATATTGAGAGGATTATAAACACTGATTTCTCGAACAAAAGGAGGTAATTTGAAATAAAAGTAGTACTTTTGTAACAAAATGGGTTTCTTATAGAAAGAGATTCCGACTAAAATATACAAAAATAATTGATTTCAGAAGTTTTGTGTTAAATTATGAGTACAAAGTTTTTCAATAATGGACTTGGCAATACGCTTTTCGACAAGTTGAAAGGTATTTCATCGGAGATGGCAACATTCGACCGCTTCTTGGCTGTCGTTGGTTTCTTCCGTTCATCGGGCTATTTCAAATTGCGTAAAGAGTTGGGCGATATATCCGAGATTAAAATCTTGGTCGGTATCAATATCGATGATATCTTCCGTAAGCATAACAAGGCTCTTTTAATGCTTGCCGATGAGGACAAAGCAAAGGAAATCTACCTCAACGGCTTCAAAGAGGATATTGTAAATGCTAAATACTCTCCCGAAGTGGAGGAAGGAATCTTGCAGATGTGCGAAGACCTTGTTTCGGGACGTTTGCAAATGCGTATTCATGCCACAAAAAACTTGCATGCAAAATTTTACCTATGTTTACCTCAAAATTATAGTGAACACAGTGATGGTTGGGTGATAATGGGCTCTTCTAATATTTCAGATTCAGGTTTGGGTATAAAACAGCCTCCTCAATATGAATTGAATGTTGCAATGAAAGATTTTGATGATGTAAAATATTGTTCCGATGAGTTTTGGCATTTATGGAATGAAGCTGTTCCATTAACTATTGAAGATGTTGAAGGTTATAAGAAAAAAACATATTTGGGCTATCAGCCTACTCCATATGAATTATATATCAAAGTTTTAATAGATACTTTTGGGGATCAAGTAGAGGATGATTTTTCTATACAATTACCTGATGGGGTGAAAGATTTAAAGTATCAAAAAGATGCTGTTATTCAAGGATATCAGATGTTGCTTCAACATAATGGATTATTTCTTGCAGATGTTGTTGGTTTGGGTAAGACAATGATAGCAACAATGATAGCTAAGCGTTTTATAGAAGCAAATGGAAAAAATACTAATGTGCTTATAGTACATCCTCCTGCATTAGAGTCTAATTGGAAAAATACATTTAAACAATTCAATATATTAAAAAAGGCTCAATTTATAACTAATGGTAGTCTTTCTAAAATTATAGATTATAGAGATAATTACAAAACTAAGGAAGAGTTTGATTTAATAATCGTTGATGAAGCTCATGGATTTCGTAGTGATAGTTCTGGAAAATATGATGAATTGCAAAAAATATGTAAGTCTCCTTGTTCAAATATAGGTTTATTGAAAAGTACACAAAAAAAAGTAATGCTTCTTTCTGCAACTCCATTGAATAATCGTCCAGATGATTTGCTTAATTTATTACTGCTATTTCAAAATAGTCAAAACTGTACTATTGATGGAGTTCCTAATCTTAAAGGATTCTTTTCTCCATATATTAATAATTATAAACAATTAATGAAAGAAAGAGATCAACGAGATGTTACAGCTGAAGTGGATAAAATCTATGAACAAATACGTAATAAAGTTATTGATAAAGTAACAATTCGTCGTACACGTAATAATATTCTTAATGATTCTGACTATAAAAAAGATATTAAAGCGCAAGGTATAATATTCCCACATATTTTGCCACCTAAAGAATTAGAGTATGTAATGGACTATGATACAAGTACTCGTTTCTATGAAACACTAAAACAACTAACTGATGGACAATCTGAAAAAAATCAAAGTGGTAAAGGGTTGAATTATGCACGTTATCGTGCTGTTGAATTTTTAAAGCCTGAATATCGCAATAAGTATAAAAATGCAGTACATATTGGTCAATCATTAGCAGGTATTTATCGTGTACATATGGTAAAACGATTAGAAAGTAGTTTTTATGCTTTCAAGAAATCATTGACTACCCTTCTTCGTATTACAACAGATATGATAAAGATGTTTGAAGAAAATAAGGTAATTATTGCACCAGATTTGAAAGTTAAAGATTTACAATCAAAAATGGAGCTTGATGAAATTATAGAATATGCTATTACAAAAGGGTATGCTACTGAAGATATACTTTATACAGCAGATGCTTTTGAACCCCAATTTATTGAAATGCTTAATCATGATAGAAAAGTACTAGAGCAACTAAATGCTGAATGGGAGAAAGAGAATGATGACCCTAAATTTGATTTATTTCTAGAAAATTTAGAAACTAATTTTTTTGATAAAAATATAAATTTATCAGGGAAACTAGTTTTGTTTTCTGAAAGTGTGGATACATTGAATTATTTGTACGAAAGATTAACAAAGGAAATAGGTCGTGACGATGTTTTATTAGTAACATCTGGTAATCGTCAAAATTTGGAGATGATTATTAAAGAGAACTTTGATGCTAATTTTGATAGTAATTCAATGAAATATAATATTATTATTACTTCAGATGTTTTAGCAGAAGGAGTGAATTTACATCGTTCTAATGTTATAGTTAATTATGATTCCCCATGGAATGCTACACGATTGATGCAACGTATTGGTCGTGTAAATCGTATTGGCTCAGTTGCGGATAACATATATAATTATATGTTTTATCCATCTCAACAAGGGGATAATGAAATTCAATTATATAAAAATGCTCTTGTTAAATTACAAGGTTTTCATTCAGCATTTGGAGAAGATGCTCAAATTTATTCTAAAGAAGAGATCGTAAAAGAATTTCAAATGTTTGATAGTAATGTTAAGGATAATATTGATAAGAAGATAGCATTATTAAGAGAGGTGCGTGAATTGTACAATAATGATCGTAAACTATACAATAAAATAAAAGCATTGCCAATGAAGAGTCGTGTAATGCGGAATATAAGTAAGTATAGTGGAAAATCAATAATTTTTGTTTCATCTAATATAAAGACTGAATTTTATTTAGCAACTCAAACAAGTATTGAAATTATTGATTTTTTAGAAGCAGTAAAATATCTTAAGGCAAAGCCAGAAGAGCTACCAGTATCTTTTACGAATGAAGAACAGCATTATAAGCATGTAAATAAAGCATTAGATAAATATGAATCAGAATATATAGCTGCTGCAGATACATCATCTATAAATCGTGTAGACCTTGATAAAACTTCGCTTGAAGCTAATAAGTTTTTGCGTACGATTAAACAGATTACAACCGATGATGAATTAAAAAAGAATTGTGATATATTGATGGGATATATTAATGAAGGTAT
>JAGCLI010000312.1 GCA_017647065.1 Bacteroidales bacterium | reverse complement strand
TTCCCAATTTGTTAGTTTTATTGCATCGCCAAAACAACCACAATCATCAACCTTATTAGTTAATGCATCAATAAAGGTAAGAATGGTAAAAAAGCCCATAATAATAGCCGCTGAATACTTAGATAGCTTAGGGAAAAAGCCAAAAAATATCAAAACACCTATCATAAATTCTAATGAACTAAGGAGAATAGAAAGTGTTACAGGAAGAAATGAAATTGCATCAGTAAGCCAATTCATTCCAAAAACGGCAATATATTCTTCTATTTTGTATGCTGTTCCCCAAGGGTCAACTGCTTTTACGAATCCTGAGAAAATAAAAACTCCTCCAAAGATTGCTCTCAATAAAACAGAAAGTGCTTTCATATTATAAACCTAATTTTATACTTGCAAATACAGAATAATTAACTATATCTTGATAATTAGCATCTACCCCTTCGCTTACCTTTGTTTTTCCTTGATTATCCTCAATTTGTTTTAAGCGAAAAATCTTCATTAATATCAAATCCGTAATAGAACTCACTCTCATATCTCTCCAAGCCTCAGAATAGTCATGATTTTTCTTTAACATAAGATTTTTAGTCTCATTAGCATACTTATCATACAAAGAAAGAGCTTTTTCTATCGGCAATTCCATTTCAGAACTATCTCTTAACTCAATTTGAATCAAAGCAATAATACCATAATTTATCATTCCAATAAACTCAGAAAGTATTCCCTCGTCAATCATTTGCTCTCCCGATTCTTGAATACTTCTTATACGAGATGCTTTTATAAAAATTTGATCAGTAAGAGAGGAAAGTCGTAAAATTCTCCAAGAAGTGCCATAATCAGAAAGCTTAGCCTCATACAATTCTCTGCACTTTTTTATAACATTATCGTATTCTATGTTAGTGTTATTCATAATTTTTATTATCTTTGTACGGTTAAAAAAATTAAAATGTTTAGCGAGGGTAAAATTACAACATTTTTCAGAAAGCAAAGTATTATTTGCAAAAAAAATATTTTTGAGTTCACCTCCCCAAAACTTATGGGAATACTAAATGTCACAGAAGATTCCTTTTTTGATGGAGGAAAATACAATAATCTTGATAATGCCATATTAAGAGCTCAGTCACTTATTGAGCAAGGGGCAGATATAATTGATCTCGGAGCTTGTTCTACTCGACCGGGTTCTACGCTTGTTTGTGCAAAAGATGAAATCTCAAAAATTATTCCTATATTAAAAGTAATAAGAAAGCAATTTCCAGATGTAGTTATTTCAATAGATACTGTTTGGAGTGAAGTTTCTCGTGCTGTTGTTGCAGAAGGAGCAGATATAATTAACGACATTTCTGGAGGAAACTTTGACCACCAAATGCTAAAAACAATAGGAGAATTAAGCATTCCTTACATACTTACTCACAATGGAGAAATCACTAAAATAAACCAATATTTTTCTGAACGTATTGAAGCATTATATGAATACGGAGCTAAGGATATAATTTTAGATTTGGGTTTTGGCTTTGGCAAAACAATAGAAGAAAACTATCTTTTACTTGCAAAACAGAAAGAATTCAAAATCTATAATCTTCCAATTCTAACAGGAATTTCACGAAAAAGCATGATTTACAAGACTCTTAATACTTCGCCCGACAAAGCCCTTAATGGCACAACATTTTTACATGCGTTTGCACTTCAAAATGGGGCTGATATTTTAAGAGTACATGATATTGAAGAAGCAAAACAATGTATTGAATTATTCAACGAATATAAAAAACATTTAAAACAATGATATTAAACGCTATTGAAGGATTACCAACTTTTAAAATAATAGATTTTGTAGATATTCTATTAGTTGCAGTATTATTCTATTACCTTTACAAACTTCTTAAAGGTACTAATGCATTAAATATTCTTATTGGATTTATACTTGTCTATATTGCAAGCGCCATTGTTAAGTTTCTTGATATGAAACTCCTTACAGAAATTTTAGATCAATTCATTTCTGTTGGAGTAATTGCACTTATAGTAATTTTCCAGAGCGAAATCAGACGTTTTCTTATTCTTTTAGGCTCAAATGGCTTTCTTGACAAATGGAAAAAACTTATTTTCTGGAAAAGCGATAAGGCGACAAAAAATAATTTAGACGTTTCCTCGATAGTATTAGCCTGTAATCATCTTTCACAATCCTATACAGGAGCCTTAATTGTAATATGCAAATCAAATCCTCTTGAGCAAATAATTCAAACAGGAGATATTTTTTCCTCTGAAATCAACTCTCAACTTTTAGAAACAATATTTTTCAAAAACACACCTTTGCATGATGGAGCAGTAATAATAAATGAAAACAAAATTCAAGCTGCTCGCTGCATTCTTCCTGTAAGTAAAAATAGTGATATTCCTGCTTCTATGGGTTTAAGACATCGTTCTGCGATAGGAATCACAGAAGTAAGTGACGCAATCTCAGTAATAGTAAGTGAACAAACAGGAAAAATTTCTGTTGTTAAACAAGGAATTGTAAAACACGGCATAAGCATCGATGAATTACAAACTTACTTAGATAAAGAGTTTAATTCATAAAAATACTTGAAAGTTTTTCACAACTATTTTGCCAGCTATATTCATTAAAGACATAGTCTTTACCTGCTTGTGCTATATTTTGTGACAATTCTTTATTGTCTAATATCTTTATTATGTAGTCTGCATACTCTCTTGCGTTATTTGCAATCAAGATTTCTTCTTTATCTTTTGCTCTTAAGGCTTGATTTGCCAAAGAACTTGTAATACAAGGCACATTCATAGCCATTGCTTCAAGTAATTTGTTTTGAAGGCCTGTACCTATTCGCATTGGAGCAATAAAAAGCTTAGTTTGAGAATAATATTCTTTCATATCCTCTACCCAACCTGGCATTATTATTCTTTCATTAGCTAATTTTTCTAACCAAGAAGGAGAGCCACCTCCTGCTATTACTATTTTAACGTCAGGCTTCTTTTCCCAAACAAGTGGCATTATTTCTTTTATCAAATATTCCGCCGCATCAATATTAGGAGCATAACTCATCGCTCCAGAAAACAAAACATCAAAAGGTTTTTCCTTTGGTTGAGGATAGGTAAAATAAGTTTCTGCTACTCCATTTGGAATAATATACACTTCATTCTTTCTTGGACTTTGCAATAGTTCTCTATCGGCCTGAGTGATGATAGTAAGAGCATCAAAAATATTAAACATCTTACTCTCATACCTTGCTAAACGTTTAGCCTCTATTGTAAATAAGATTTTTTCTAACAATCCAGAATTATCTGCTCTACGTTTCATATTCATAGAGAGCGTATCTTGAAAGTCTAATACTTTTTTAGTGTTTATTTTCTTAGCAAAAGGTGCTAATCTTACAAATTGAAAATAACAAATCTCTATTTTATTTTTTTCAACAAAAGATTTAAAGTTTTTTTTCGCTCGTTTAGAATTATAATACGCTGTTTGAAATGGTAGAAAAGTAAAAATTGACAAACAAACTCTTAGTAGGCTTGAAAATATATTTAATCTTTCTATATGAACGGCTTTACAATATTTCAACAATTCTTCTTTTGCCTTTTTTTCTTCATCTTTATAATTCAAGCAAAAAAGGTAAACTTCATGTTGCTTAGCCAATTCCTTTATTTGATAATAGGCACGTAATTTGTCACCTTTCATCAAAGGAAATGGTATTCTTGTTAAAACCACTGCTATTTTCATTGTATTTGTTCGTATAGTGATAATAATTGATTAACTACCTCATCATTTGAATATTTCTCCGATATAAGTTTGTAAGCCTCTTCTCCGATTTGCTTACACTCAGCAGGATTTTCTACACAATATTTTATAGCATCAGCAAACTCTTGTGGAGTATTTGCAATCAATATGTTCTTTTTATCTTCATACATTATACCCTCAGCAGCAATTGTTGTAGCAATAACAGTCTTTCCTATACTCATTGCTTCTATTATCTTGATTCTTATTCCGCTTCCACTAAGCAATGGAACTACCATTATCTGTTTGCTTGTCATAAAACGAATGCTATCATCCACCTCTCCTACTATATGAACGCCTTCTATGTTGGTATCTATCAACCATTGAGGCATATATCTCCCTGCAAAATATGCCTCAATATTAGGAGTAGATTGTTTAATCTTATCCCAGCACTCTTCTAAGAACCATTTAATTCCTTGTTCATTAGGATGCCAATTCATACTGCCTATATGAAAAATTGTATTTTTTTCTTCCAACACATCAGCGAGTAATTCAGGAGGATTCATTCCAAAAGGGATTCCTTTACATGGTTTACGAAGACCTTGACTCTTGAAATACTGAGCATCAACCTCTGTTACAGGACTAACAGCATCATAATCATTTATATGATTTAGTTCATAATATTTCAAAGTCATTGCCAAATGTTTGATATACCCTCTTTTAAATGGTGTTTTTGTGGATTTATATATTCGTTCCCAAATTTTATGTTCTATATTAGGTGCACGAAGAATTATTTTTGCCTTGCTGAGTTTTCGCATTATAGGAAGATATGGTGTAAGAAAAATACTCTCAACTTGAATCACATCAAACTCCTCTGCTTTTAATATTTGAGCAAGTTTTTGCTTCATTTGATCATTGATGAATCGCTTTACGTGATAACTCTCTCCACACAACCATGCGATAAGTGCTCCAAATATCTTGATATCTAAATCAACAAATACTGTTTCAAAATGAGTTTTTTCTACATATTCTTTAGGTAATTTTTCTACTTTACAAGGGTGTTTTTTAGAGTGAAAACTTAAAACCTTAACTTCGTGACCTTTATTTATCAATCCTTCTGTTATATAGTGCATTCCCATACTACCCCCATCTAAGGCAGGAAAAGGTGGTTTATAACAAAATTGGAGTATTTTCATTTCTTCTTTTTATATATTTTTTTTATTTTATCAACTATTTTTTCTATCATCTTGCTCCACACCTCTGCGTTCATTACCCCTGCATCGGTCGTTGCTTTTGCTGTAAGAAACAATCCTATAGGCAAGAAAATGAATGTTGAAAGCCACATGCCCACCCAAATTGGTATTTCTTCTTCTCGTGCTGCATTTTCACCCATTGTTCCTACTATGTAATAAATTATAAAGGCTAAGGCTGAGACAACTATCGGCATTCCTAAGCCTCCTTTTCTAATTATCGCACCAAGTGGAGCTCCTATAAAGAATAGTATCAAACAAGCCACTGAAAGAGTAAATTTTCTGTGTAATTCTATTTGATGCCTTCTTATCATATCTTGTTCACTACTTAAACGCAAAAGATTAGAGTTAATTTCATTATAAAGAAACTCTACTTTACTTGAAGTAACACTTTCTATTTCTCTTTGTCTATCGGGGGAAAGGGCAGAAAGTTGAGAATAGAAATTTTCTTGTTTTAAATTATTTTGTGCATTTATTGCAAAATTATTCTTAGCCAAAGAACCAACAATTTCAATCAGAGTATTTTCATTTTTATGCAAAGTATCTAAGTTTCTATTCAATGCCTTTATATCTAACATTTTATAATGTCCTTCATATCTATCTTCTTCGGCTTCTTTATATGCAAAATCTGATATATCAAATCTTAATATTTGTTCTTGAAAGTTTAATCGCATTAAAGGACGTGTATTAATATTCATATCTGCTACATCTTCGTCAAAGGTAAAGCCTGAATAGAGTTGAAAAATAAGAGTATTACCATCTGCAGTTGCATACATTTGTCCACTATCGGCTATTGTAACATTTACATTTCCTAAATCCTTCGAATGATCATAGACAATTATATCTTTCATATTGCGACCTTCCTTATCCTTGCTACCAATTCTTATAGTATAATTCTCAATTTCTGAATAGAATTGATTAGGTTTTATATTCAAAGTTGGTTTTTTCGTCTTTACCTCATACATAATTGTCCTTAATTTCATATTTGCAGTTGGAATTACATTGTTTGAGAAGAAAAAAGCCATAATTGACAATAATACACTAACCACAATTAAGGGACGCAAGACTCTCCAAAGTGATACACCTGCCGCTTTCATTGCTACAAGTTCATACTTCTCTCCAAAATTACCAAGAGTCATAATTGAGGCAAGAAGTAAGGCTAAAGGCAATGCCATAGGTACAAGTGTAGCACAAGCATATACAACAAGTTCTAAAATAACCTCTATTCCCAATCCCTTTCCTATTATCTGCTCTATTTGCTTCCACAAGAATTGTAATAGAAAGACAAATAGCGATAAGGAAAAGGTCATCACCAAAGGTCCTAAATAAGATTTAATTATTAACTTGTCTAATTTTTTCACTTTCTTTAATTAAAAGAATTAAACTACAAAAATACTAAAACTTTCAATACAAGAAAGAATTCTTTGTTTTAAAAAAATAATTCAGCGTTTTATTTTAATAAAACAAAGAATTATTTTAATATTTCTTTGAAATAAAAAATGGCGACTGAATATTTCAATCGCCATTTTTCAATTTAATTGTTACGAAAAGTTATTTAGTCATCATATCCTATTAGATTTCCATTTTTATCGAAAATTATGTCTATTCCATTTCTTAGCTCTACTTCATAATCTCTTCTATCTTTGCTGATTTTTATTGCAAAAGTAGTCGGATGTTTTGCTGTTATGTAGTTTACTATTGCACTTGGCATTGCTGCATGAGGGATTCCTGTGCCAGATTTCACTTCAATCTCTGTCCATTCTCCTTTTTTATTGAAGTCTACATTTGAAGTATCTTCAAAAATTACTTCATAATCTTTATCAAATAAGTCTTTGTCGTGAAAGATTATTGATATTGTTTTATCAGAGAAATGAGTTTTAACAAATGATTGTGCTTCTGCTGGCAATTGATTAAAATCTACTGCTATTCTTTCTTGACTTTCACAAGATACAAGTGCTAAGGCCATTATGGCAAACAATGCTATTTTTTTCATATTCGTTATTTTTTTAAGTTATTATTTTTTTTATTTCCTTTTTACACTTGCAAAGATATATTCCAATTCTGAAAACATTCTGAAATAATTACTTTTTTGCAATAATAAATCTATGTTTTTTTTCAACAAACTGATAATCAATATCTAAATTATGCTTTTTACATATAGTTTTTATCAATACCAAACCTAATCCTGTTGAATTTTTCTCTTTTGATTCCTTGTAAAAGTAATTAAAAATCAGTTTTTCATTGAGCGAAGTCTCTTTTCCGCTATTACTAATAACTATTTCATCTTTACTTATTTCTATTTTTATCTCTCCTATTTCTTTATTATGAGTAAACGCATTTTTCAAAAGATTGTTTATCATCATTTCACAAAGAATAGAATCTATACTTAGTTCAAATATTCCGCTTTCTTCAAAAATTATAGTAATATCTTTTTGAACAAAAGTTTCCTTAAACAACTCTATCTTTTCTTTTACAGCTTCATTTACATTTATTTTTTCTATGTTATTAAACTGATCGTTTTCTATTTTAGATAACAAAAGTAAAGATTTGTTCATTTTAGTCATTTTTCTCAGCGTTGAAAGTGTGGTAAACACCTTTTGCATTTGATCCTCTGAAAGAGTTTCGTCTTCAAGTAAAGCTTCTAATTGTGTAATACCTACTGCGAGCGGTGTTTGTATTTCGTGTGAGGCATGGCCTAAGAACAATTTTTGTTGTTTATATGCTTCTTCAGCTCTTAAAGTTGAGGATTTTGCGGCATCAAACAGCTCTTTTATTTCTTTTATATCGCTATTGCTATCAGGAAACTTTTGATTTTCTTTTCCTAATTGATAGCCTCTCAACCAAGAAAGCAAAACATAAAGCGGTTTTAAGCTTTTTTGAAAAACTTTATAATAGATTGAAATAACCGAAACAATGAGTAGAATAACTATAATTATAACTAAGAACAATATTCTTTCTCTTAATTCATATTTTTCTAAGGTTGGAGTATATACTGTTAATTTATAATAGTTATCTTCAATATCATAGAACGGCATTACTAACATTTTAGATGGCTCAGTTTCATTTCGCTCTTTTATAAAAACATTTGTATCAACAAAAGACATATTTTCCATCTGTAAGGCTTCTTCTTTTGTTATTTGTTCTATAAAAAACGAATTATTACTAC
>JAGCLI010000311.1 GCA_017647065.1 Bacteroidales bacterium | reverse complement strand
TTCTGCACCACATGCAGACTCGACTGCACCACGTGCAGAAAATAAAGCATAGAAAAATTATTTTTTTTCTATGCTTTTTGAAATTATTTCTTTGATTTATTTTTTTAATTCTTTGCTTTTTTTCCTTTGATTGCAGAAGGGGTCCAATCTTCGTAGCAAGAGAGTACTTTCTTTTTATGATAGCCTTCGCCTTCTTCAAGGTAATAGGAATTTTGTGTGTGAAGTCTTTTGCCGTTTTCGTCTAAGATAATGATAACGGGAAAGCCAAATCTATCGGGGTGTTCTAATCTTTCAAGCATTGCAGTGTCTTTTTTGTTGTAGTTAAGATGTAGAACAACATAGTTTTCGTCTGCTACTTTTTTTATTTGAGAATCGTTGTTTACAAATTCATTAAATCTCAAACACCATTTACACCAATTTCCTCCCATTTGAATTAGTACGTGCTTTCCTTCTTTTTTTGCTTTTTCTAAGGCTTCGGTTAATTGTTTTTCTCCGTTTGCTGTTTCATCGTATAGTTTTTGTGCCGAAAGGTTAAGGCTTAATGTTGCGATGAATAGTAATAATGCAATTTTTTTCATATTTTAAATTCTTTTCTTTTGTTTATGTTTGCAAATGTACACAATTTTTGTATTTTTGTCGCGAATTTAATGTCTTATTATTATGAAAAAAACTTTTTTTGTATTGATTTTATGTGTTGCTTCTTTGTTGAATTTATCTGCACAAGAGGTAAAAAATGTTCTTTTTATAGGTAATAGTTATACTCATGTGAATGATTTGCCTAAGTTGGTGAAAGATTTGTCTTATTCAATGGGAGAGGAGATTTATTGTGAGAGTATCACTCCGGGTGGTGCGAGATTCTTAACGCATTCGCAAAATAGTAGTGTGATTTCAAAGCTTCAAGAAGGTCATTGGGACTTTGTGGTTTTGCAAGGACAGAGTCAAGAGGTTGCTTTTCCGGATTTTCAATTCTATGATGAGGTTTATCCTTACGCAAGAGAGTTAGATTCTTTGGCAAAGGCGTTTAATCCTAATGCAAAGGTGTTATTTTATATGACTTGGGGATATAGGTATGGCGATCAAGTGAATTGTCAATATTATCCTCCGTTTTGTACTTTTGAATCTATGTCTTGGCGTTTGAGAAATAATTATTCGTTAATGGCAAACGATTTTTCTTCTTGGGTTTCTCCTGTTGGAGCAGCGTGGTCTTATAGTATAGAGAATAATCCCGATATTGTTTTGCATTCTTCTGATAATTCTCATCCGTCTATTCAAGGGTCTTATTTGGCGGCTTGTTGTTTTTATATTATGATGTCGGGAAATAAGGTTGAATCTGATTATTTGCCAAATGGAGTATCGATGCAAGAGGGAGATTTTTTAAGAGGTGTAGCAAATAGAGTGGTGTTTGATAGTATTGATTATTGGAAAAATCAAACTTCTTCTTTGGTTGAAATTGAGCAATTGGAAAAAGAGGTCTTTTCAATCAATCCAAATCCTGCAAAGGATAATGTTAATATTATTTTTAATAAAGCCTTGTCTGATGTATGTATAGAATTGATTGACTTAAATTCAAAGATAATTGACAAAAAAATAGTTTCGGTAAAAGAAGGTGAAAAAATTACCCTTTCATCTTTTGGACAAAAGGGCAATTTTATTCTTATGGTTAATTATTATGGTAAAAAGATAAGCAAAAAACTTGTGATTATCTAATTTCGTTGCCGAGTTTTAAAAGGTATTCTAATTGATAGAATATTGCATCCATATCGCTTTCGGTTTTTGCGGGCAAATAAGTTCGTGGAAACTCGCTATAATAATTTTCATCATTGCCTAATTTACCTTTTTCAATTATGCAATTTACCCCATCAAGACAATTTAACCATACTTTATAGCCTGTACGAGTTATGTCTTTTGAAATTGTTACTTGTGTAAGGTCTACTTGCATTGTTGTTTCGGAATCTTTGTGGTTTGTCCATATATAAGAAAGGTAAGCAGAGCCGTCAATTGTAAATTCTTTGTATTGTTCATCTACAATGCTTGTTGCAATTATGTTGCAAGCTTCTTCTATTCTTTGGGCATTGGATTGTTTTGACAAGCCTAAGGAGCAAAATAAAATTGCTATAACAAAAATTTTTTTCATCATAATTTATTTTTTAAATTCAAAAGTTTTAAAATCTCCCGTAATGAATTGATTGGAGAATATGGTTATTTTTTCTAATTTTTTCTCTTTTGGGTCTTGGTAGTTAAAGACAATCTTATTTATCTTATACCACGCTTTTTGGGGTTTAAAGAAAACCGTTGTTGAATTGGAATTTGTGTTGTAAATGACATTGAATTGAAATTCTTTAAAACGATTTAAAGTGACGATATAGGAGTGTTCGTTTATTTTTTTATTCTTTTTTAGTTTTAAACGAAAGTCTTTTTTTAATTCTTTTAATGGAATTTCTTGTTTTTTCTTTGTTGTATTGTAGTAAGTGAAAGGTTTCTTTTCATTAACCTTTTCGTCAATGAGATTTATGTACACTTCAATTTCATTGTTCAAGGGCTTTGAAATATATTTCATTAACAATTCGCTTCTTTCTTGTGAAAAAGAAAAACAGCCCAATAAAAATGTAAAAATAAATGATAGAATTGCTTTTTTCATATCGCAAAAATATAAAATATAATTGGATTTTCACTTTTTTTAGTCAATAAAAAAACAAAATAAATCAAAAAAAGTGTCTTTATATACGCTAAAAATTTGTGACAAAAGAAAAATGTTGTAAATTTGCGAGTTGAATTATTAGATTAGAATAGAAGTATAAATAGATAAAAATAAAAAATGTTATATATGAAAAAAGGTTTGTTGGCTGTAATTATCAGCTTATTCTTATCAACGTTTACTTTATTTGCACAAGGTCCTACATTACTTACGCATGCAGACTTTGAACAAGGTATTCCTGCTGGTTGGACGGTTTC
>JAGCLI010000310.1 GCA_017647065.1 Bacteroidales bacterium | reverse complement strand
TAATGACTCCATTTACTTTTTTTTATTTGACAAATTTTGTCAAAGATAAAACAAAAAAATGAAATCTAAGAAATTTTTATTTAAAAAAGTATAAATTAGTTTACTCAAACTTTGTTTGTCAAATAGTTATAATATCTACTTTTTTCTTGCGTTAAAGTGTTTTTAAACGCATTTTTAACCTTGATTAAACTTTTTAAATCCTTAATTTCTTAATTAAAAAAACAACTTTATTAAACTTATGTTTTTCAAACTCTTTCAAAGGTTTGTAAGTGCTTGTTTTATAATGAATTATTTGCTATCTTTGTATTGTTGCAACAAAAAAACAAAAATTATTATTAATCAAAAAAAGTTTAGAAAATGGCTGTAGAGTATATCAAGGTTAAAAGAACGATCAATGTGGGTGATAATCCGGGTGAAAAGTTTTTGGCTCGCATTTTTCGCGGTCAAGATGTTGAAATGGACCAGATTGCAAGAGATATTGCAAATAGTACGACTATTAGTTATCCCGATGTGTTGGGGTGTTTGAAGGCTATGGAGATACAGATTAGCAAGTATATCTTGAATGGACAATCCGTAAAGTTAGGTTTGTTGGGTAGTTTTATTCCAACAATCCATGCAAAGGCACAAAATGTTGTCGATGAGGTTGATGCAAATACCATTAAAAGGTTAAGTTGTAGATTTTTCCCATCGAAGAACTTGAAATCCCAATTTGCGAAATGTTCATTCAAAGAAAAGAGTTTGGAAATAAGGGGTTTGGTAGAGTAGGTTTTTACGTTGTAAAGGGAAGGGGAGGTTTTTATTCCTCCCTTTTTTTTGTTCGTTCGAATGAAATCAAGATTTATTTTCCTGAAACTTGAAATTAAAAATCGTTGCCCTCAACTCCGTAACCAAAGAGTGCGAAGTCTCCAAGTGCAACATCGTTTGGGAAGATGTTTTTCATTGCTTGGGTGATTTCCAAAACGGTTTTCATGTCGGCTTGTTTGCGTTTTGTGAATCCTAATTGCTTTGCCAAGCGAAAGACGTGGGTGTCCAATGGAATTAGGAGTTTGTTTTGTGGAATGAGATTCCAAATTCCGATATCGACAATGCCGTCTTTGCGTATCAACCATCGTAATAGAAGACATAGACGTTTGCAAGCGGATTTTGTGTCGTAAGGTATGCCTTTTTGATTTGGGAAAAGCGATATTATGTTTTGTAATAATTCTAATGCGGTGTCGTAATTGCTTTGTATGGAAAGTAGTTTTGTTTCGATGTCCTCATATTCCGAATAAATGGAATGAAGAGTGTCGCAAAGTTGATAAAAATCCGCTTTGGTATAGAAACGATATAGGTTTTGTTTGTCGGCTTTGTATTTGTCGAATTTTCTTTCGAGTATGTATTTGTATGGAGATGTTCCGAAGTCTTTATGAATCTTTTCAAGGGTTGCAAGAATTTGTTTCCTGTTTCCGTATGCAATCCACGAGGATACAAAAGCCGAAATCTCTATATCTTGTTTTGAGGTATAGGATTTTGGAAACCGTATAGGGTCTTCGGCAATGAACGACTTTGTGTTGTAGTTGGTTGCCAAGGATTTCAAGAAAGAGAATTGCGAATCGTTGTTTTGCTTCATTATTTCTTCGATTCCCCTTTTAGTGATTCGTAAATCAAATCTTGTATATCCGTTCGTATGTTCATTTGAGCTAATTTGTTCGTCTTTGCATCGGGATATACCCTATTGGATAGAAAGATGAAGATGGTGTTGTTTTGTGGATCTACCCAAAAATAAGTTCCCGTAAATCCGCTATGGCCAAAGCTTTCTTGGGAACAATACTTCGAACAATGATTGCTTGGAGAGGAAATCAAAGGTTTGTCAAATCCAAGACCGCGACGGTTAGAGTGTTTTTCAAAGTATCGTTTGTTGAAGGTTTTTATTGTTTCCGCTTTAAGGTATCGTTGTCCTTGATATTCGCCTTGATTAAGCAACATTTGGCATATTGCAAACAAGTCTTTGGCGTTTGAAAACAAGCCCGCATGTCCCGCAACTCCTCCGTTCAATGCGGCGGCCTCGTCATGCACATAGCCTTTCAAAGCCGTCTTCCTGAAATCTATTGCTTCTATGCTCGGAACTATGTTGTCGGGATTTTGATTGTGTGCAATGGGATTGTAGGTTGTGTGTGTCAAGCCCATAGGTGTGTAGAATGTTTCTTGTAAATAGAAATCCAAACTCTTTCCGCTTAATTCCTCAATCAAATCTCCAAGCATGATAAAGCCTAAATCGCTATAAAGATATTTGTGCTTTTCTCCCAAAGACGAGGATGCTATTTCTTTGCGTATTGCTTTCTTATAATCCTTTTTTATAAATAGACTATCGCAAACTTGTACATAGGTGCTATCCTCGTGTTTGTTGTAGGCGTAAAGGTCGCTTTGTTTTTTTGCTTGTTCAAGAGAATATTTCCAAAAAGGCATAAAGGCTTTAAGTCTTGCGGTATGGGCAAGGGCTTCTTTTATTGTGATTTTGGATTTGTTTGTTCGTTTCAAATAAGGTAAGTAATCGGAAAGTTTGTCGTCAAGAGAGAATTTGTTTTCCTCGTATAACTTCATTACGGCAAGCGTTGTTGCCATTACTTTTGTCAAAGATGCCAAATCGAAAACACTGCTATCGGTTATGGCTTTTTTGTTCTCGTATGTCTGATTGCCGACATTGCGTTCGAAAACAATCTTCCCGTCTTTTGCTATCAATACTTGTGCTCCCGGATATGCTTTTTGTTTCAATCCCTCATTGATAATGCTGTCTATCTTTTCGAAACATTCAACCCTCATGCCACTTTCAATAACTTGTTCATAAGATGATAAGTCTTGTTTTTGAGTTAATTCGGTTATTCCCGAGAAAAGAGGATATTTCTCACTTCCACTTATTGGTAAATGACCTTTGAACCATTTTTTACCCAAGATTGCTTGTGCCGTTGCATGGTGAAACTCGGATAGATTTTGATACGATACAATCAATGCATCGGATTTGTCCAATGAATCTAAACTTTCCAATGTGTAAGGATTTGCAAAAAGAACAAGGATGTTGGATTTGTTAAGTTCTTGCACTTGTGCGATTGTTTCCAATTTCTCTTTGGTAAGTCCATAGTTCACTTTCTTTGTTTGGTTTACTCCTCCTGCAACAAGCGTTATTATAAGCGAATCTTGTTCCATTGCCTCAAAGATACTATCTTTTTGTTCCGGTGTCGTCTTTTGGTCAATGAAATAGGTGTGTGTGTGATATGTATTGTTGATTTCCGATATAAAACCATTAAAATACTTTTCTTCAATGCTCAAAATACCGATTGTTTGGTCTTTTGGAAGGTTCAAAGGTAGTAGGTTTTTGTCGTTTTTCAACAAAGTGATGCTTCGGCTTGCTATTTCTTTGTTTAGTTTCGTTACTTCTTTGTTTAATTCTTTTATTGTAGGTTGTTTGGCTTTTGTCTTTTGTGGTGCGATTATTCCCATGTCATATTTCCAATTCAATACTTTACGACATTTGTCGCTTATGAGTTTTTTGCTTAGTGTTCCTTTTTCAACCGCTTCCAAAATCGCATTCATTGCATTCGTTGTATTGTCGGGCATCAATAGAATATCCACTCCTGCTTTCAAGGCAAGTACTTGGGCTTGTCCATCGGGATAATCGTTTGTCAATCCTTTCATATTCATAGCGTCGGTAAAGACCAATCCGCGAAAATGTAAAATGTTTATAAGATAATCCTTTATTATGTTGGGATTGATTGAAGCGGGGTATTTGTATTTTTTGTTTAGGGCAGGCACATTCAAATGAGCAACCATTGCACCCCAAGCTCCCGCTTTGATGTTGTAAACAAACGGATAAATATCTACCGAGTCGATGAAATCTTTGTCGTGATTGATTGTCGGAAGTGATTTATGTGAATCAACATCTGTGTCTCCATGTCCTGGAAAATGCTTAATCACAGCCATGATTCCTGCATCCTGCATTCCTTTTGCATATTGTTCTCCGAGTAAAGCGACTTTGTGTTTATCTTGTCCGAAAGAACGGGTGTTTATAACGGGGTTTGCTGCGGTGAGATTAATATCTATATCGGGTGCAAAATTGACATGTATTCCCAAACTTTTGCATTGTTTGGCTACGATTTGTCCTAAGTCATATACAAGATGATAATTCTCCTCGGATAATGCACCGAGTGTCATCGCTCTTGGTAGAGGAGAAGCATCGGTTAGCCTCATGGCAACTCCCCATTCACCATCGATAGAAACCATTAAAGGAACTTTGCATATGGAATTGTATTTATCGACAAGTGTTTTTAACTTTTGGCTTTCTCCTTTGAAAAAACAAACTCCTCCAACTTGGTTCGAGTCTATTTCTTCCATGATTTTTTTGACGTATTTTGGTGAAGTGTCGCTATCGCTTCCTATCATGATAAGTTGTCCTACCATTTGGCGAAGCGTCATTTCGGACATTATTTTATTTACATAGCTATCTCTGCCGTTACGTTTTTTTATCAGGTTTTGAGAGTGGCAAAACGTTGTAACAACAACAAGTAATAATGAAACTAAGATGAATTTTCTCCTCATATTTTGGTTTTTTAACCCTGCAAAGATAGTTATTTTGGTTTTATTTCGTATCTTTGTCAATTGAATTTTGAATAAACAATTCGGTATGATAACTATAGATAGATTGAAAAGTCCAAAAGCAGACGTGTCTACTTTGATCGTTTTGCAGAAAGATGAGCGGGGTATGGTTGAATCCAAACTTCTTGATGTCGAAATTTTGGATTTTGTCAATAAGGAATTGAAGGAAAATAATAGAACGTTTTTTGCTTTCAATAAAATATCGCATTGGCTTGTTGTTGCGGTTGTCGATATTGTTGAACCGCAATATAAGAGTGTTGAGGCTTTGAGAAAATTGGGCGGTAAGTTGCTTGATTTTTGTGATAACGAGTATATAAAGCACCTTCAGTTTGTTTCGACTTTGCCAAAGATATATGCAATGGGTTTTATTGAAGGAATGATTTTGGCAAGTTATACTTTTGATGTTTATAAAACAGATCCAAAAAAGTGTATTCACCCATTCGATATATTATCCGTAGTTCATTCGGAAATAGAAAGTAAGGATATAGAAGAATGTCT
>JAGCLI010000309.1 GCA_017647065.1 Bacteroidales bacterium | reverse complement strand
TCAAGGAAGAAAGGTGTAATTTTTGTAACCTGGTGAAGTGTGTCAACGCTAACTCCGTGACGCATAAGCTGTGTAATTGCAAAAATGTTATCGTCGTGGAATTCGTTTAAGTATTCAAGAAGTGAAGCATCGCTCATTGAGTCAAATTTTGGCAGAATCATACTTTGAAATAGGAGATACATATTTTGAAATGAAAAATTATAACAAAGCTTTGGAGTATTACAAAAAGGCTTTGTTTATATATGATGAGAATTATGAAGGATATAGTCTTAGTTATTATTTATTAAGGTTAAAGATAAAAGAATGTAAACAGGCTTTGGGAGAATAAAAACTACATATATATATAATATGAATAAGGAAAAGGAAATTAAAACTAAGAATGGGTTTGAGTATTTTGCGTTTATAAGTTATAATTCGCAAGATGAAAGGGCGGCAAAGAGGTTGCATCGTGTTTTGGAGCAGTGGCGTTTGCCTGCTTCTTTGGTTAAGAAGAGGGAAATGGAGCGTCGTCCGATGCGAAAGTTGTTTTTTGCCCCTTCGGACATAGTCCCAAGAGAATTGGAAGAGGAATTGAAAAGAAATCTTGAAGCCTCAGAGCATTTAATCGTTGTTTGCTCGCCTACATCCGCCAAATCGGAGTGGGTAGGCTTTGAGATAGATTATTTTTGCAGTCTCGGGCGTCAGGATAAGGTGCATTTGATAATTGTAGAGGGCGAGCCGAAAAGTCAAGATGCCGAAAAAGAATGTCTGCACCCTAATTTGAAAAAGCATTTCAAAGACTTGCTTGCGGCAAACATCAAAGAAAAACATTTCAAACTGCCTTATCTCAACCGACAACGTGCTTACGTGCAACTGATTGCCTCGTTGCTAGATTTGGATAACGATGTTCTTTGGAGAAGACATCGAAGAAGATTGATAGAGCGTTGCTTTATGATTTTTTTGTTGGCTCTTGCTTTTGTGTTTTCGCTTTTTGCGGTCTATCAAATCAACAAACCAATTGATATAAGGCTGACTCTTAAAGAGAAAACCCTGCATAATCCTTCGCTTCCGCCTCTAAGAAATGCGAAAGTGAGTTTGCAGATTGGAAAAAACACGTATGAGAAAACGATAAATTCGTTTGACGATACTTTGGTCTTTAATGAAATTGCCAGCTCTTCGCTTAAAGGGAGTGCAAGACTGAAAATAATGTGTAAGGATTGGTTTGAGGTTGATACAACCCTTATTCCAACAAAGATAATGAGCATTGATATGAGCAGAAACCCCTCTGTGTATGGCGAATATGAGGGAGAACTTTGTAGTTATAAGACAGACGAAATTCTTGCTAACTATAAATTTTCTGTTGAGGGCGTTGAGTGTGTTACAGATGAGAATGGAAGGTTCAAAATCTTCGTTCCCTTGGAAAAACAAAAGGATATTATGCTTTTAAAGTGCGATTTGAATCCACAAGGCTTTCCTGTGATGTTTAGTAGAGAGAACGGTGTAACTTTTTATCCAGATTATGAAGAATATATTTAAAGAATAAAATAAACAAAACTATGAAAAATGAATATAAACCAGAGCCTATGGACACAAAAGATGTGGAATTAGGTAAGGAATTAGAAGAATTGATTGAGAAAATGGCGAAAAATGTTCACGAAGTGTGGGCTCAAACTCGTATGAATCAAGGTTGGGTGTACGGAAAGGAGAGAAACGATGCTTTAAAGCAACATCCTTGTCTTGTAGCCTATGAAGAATTATCAGAAAGTGAAAAGGAATATGATAGAAATACCGCTTTGGAAACTTTAAAACTTATTTGCAAACTCGGATTCAAAATTTCAAGAGAATAACTCTTTGCTTTATAAAAATAAAACGGCGTTTTAAATTTTTAAAACGCCGTTTTATTTTGTTATTTCTTGATTAAACTAATTCGTGGATTACTAATCCTGAACGAAGTTTTGGTTCGAACCAAGTAGTTTTTGGAGGCATAATGTTGCCTGAGTCAGCTATGTTGATAAGTTGTTGCATTGATACTGCATATAATGCAAAAGCTACTTTCATTTCGCCGTTATCTACTCTTCTTTGTAGTTCGCCAAGTCCTCTTATTCCACCTACGAAGTCAATTCTCTTAGATGTTCTTAGGTCTTTTATGTCTAATACTTTATCAAGTACGTTATTTGAAAGGATTGTTACGTCTAATACTCCGATTGGGTCGTTATCATCGTATGTTCCTTCTTTTGCTGTCATTTTGTACCATTCTCCTCCAAGATACATTGAGAATTCGTGTAGTTTGCTTGGTTTGTAGATTTCTTTTCCTGCTTTTTCAACTACGAATGTGTCGTTAAGTTTTGCAAGGAATTCTTCTTCTGTCAATCCATTAAGGTCTTTTACTACGCGGTTGTAGTCAATGATTTTTAATTGTGAATCAGGGAAGATTACTGCCATAAAGTAGTTGTATTCTTCGTTACCTGTGTGATTTGGATTAGAAGCTCTTCTTTCTTGTCCTACTCTTGCAGCTGCTGCTGTACGGTGGTGTCCGTCTGCAACGTAAAGTGCTGGAATTTCTTTTTCGAATATCTCTTCTATTCTTGCGACTGTTTTTTCATCTTCTATTACCCAGAAAGTGTGTCCAAAGCCATCTTCTTTTGCAATGAAATCATATACAGGTTTTTCGTTCTTTACGATGTTTTCTACTATTTGGTCAATTTCTTGGTGTGCAGGATAAGCAAAGAAAACAGGTTCTACGTTTACATTTGTAATGTTTACGTGAATCATTCTATCATCTTCTTTGTCTTTTCTTGTAAGTTCGTGTTTTTTAATTACGTTGTTGAAGTAATCATCAACGTGTGCACAGCCTACTATACCATATTGTGTTCTTCCGTCCATTGTTTGGGCGTAGATGTATAGTTTTGCTTTGTCGTCTTTTACTAACCAACCTTTTTGTTTGAAATCATTGAAGTTTTCAACTACTTTATCGTAAACTTCTTGTGAGTGTTCGTCTATTCCTTCTGCAAGGTCGATTTCTGCTTTTGTTACGTGAAGAAGTGAATATTGATTTCCGTCTGCTTCAATTCTTGCTTCTGCTGAATTCATTACGTCGTATGGACGAGAAGCTAATTGTGCTGCAATTTCTACAGGAGGTCTTAATCCTCTAAATGCTTTTACTCTTGACATTATCTTTAATTTTATTGTTAATAATTCTTAAAACTTTTGCAAATATATGCTTTTTTTTTATATTTGCAGTTTATTTTTAGATAATTTGATTTTGAAAATAGCATTAAAACTAAAAAGATATTTTTTCGCAGTCCTTATTTTAGGGTTGTTGTGTGCTTGTTCTACGGCGAAAGATAAATGGATAAATCGTCAGTATAACAGTATTGTGGCTCATTACAATGCTTGGTGGAACGGCAATCAGGCTTTGAAAGAAGGTGTTAAAAGTCTTGAACAAGCACATAAGGATAATTACACTGAAATATTACCTATTTTTAAACTCGGGACAAAGGAAAATGCCACAGCAATCAAGTCTAATACCGATAGAGCAATAGAAAAAGGAAGTAAGGTTATTCAAAAATATTCCATGAAGTTCTCAGGGGTGGAGAAAAACCCTCAAATAGATGATGCTTATTTGTTAATGGGAAAGGCTTGCTTTTATGCACAAGATTATCCTGCTGCTTTGGCAACGTTTAATCTTTTGATTGCTCAATACAAAGACAAAAAAGAAAGTTACGAGCCAATGATTTGGTTGGCCTTAACTCAAAGTAGAATGGGCAATAGTAGCGAATGTGATATTTTATTGGACCAAG
>JAGCLI010000022.1 GCA_017647065.1 Bacteroidales bacterium | reverse complement strand
TTGGAGGGACATTCATCACTTGTCAAATCCGTAGCATATAGTCCCGATGGTACAAAAATTATCAGCGGTTCAGCGGATTATACCATTAAGATATGGAATGCAAACACAGGACAATGCCTTAAAACCTTGGAGGGACATTCAAATGATGTCTGGTCCGTAGCATATAGTCCCGATGGTACAAAAATTATCAGCGGTTCAGCGGATTATACCATTAAGATATGGGGAATAAAGTAAATAAATAATTATTAAAAATAAATTAAATATGTGTAATATGTGTAAATATTTGACGACAAGCACAAGAGAAGATGGTACAACCTCAGCAAAATGTGCAATAATAACAGCCAATCGGGACTCTGAAGATTCACAAATTATTATGGCTGCCTATCAGGAGAAGTCTGGGAAAGCAGCTATGCCTAATGGTGAGTGCCAATTTTTTTATGAAAATCAAAGACGAAACAAAGAAAGCCTGCAACAAACCTACAATGATTTTATAACAAAATGTCCTCGTAATAGATAACAATCTTAACTCAAACAAAAACGCTCGTGAGTCTTTACTTTGTTTTGACAAACGAGCGTTTTATTTTTTTATTTCTTTGATTTTTTTAATTTTTTCTTTGCTTTATTTTTCTATTTCTTAGAGTTATTTCTTAACTTTGCAGACTTAAATAGTTTGTAATAAAAATCAATTAGTGATGAAACAGATAAAGGGAGCTTTAATTTCGGTCTTTTATAAAGATGGCTTAGATGAAATAGTAAAAAAATTAGATTCGCTTGGAGTAGAGATTTATTCAACAGGTGGAACTTATGATTACATAGTTAATTTGGGTATAAAAGCAAAAACAGTAGAAGGTTTGACTTCTTATCCTTCTATTCTTGGAGGTAGAGTTAAGACTTTACACCCAAAGGTCTTTGGAGGAATTCTTTCAAGACGTGATAACGAAACTGATATTCAACAAGTACAAGAATATGACATTCCAAATATAGATTTAGTTATTGTCGATTTATATCCTTTCAAGAAAACAGTTGCAAGTAACGCTCCTGAACAAGATATAATCGAAAAGATAGATATAGGAGGTATTTCTTTAATTCGTGCAGCGGCTAAAAACTTTAAAGATGTTGTGATTGTGCCTTCTGTAAATCATTATGCAGAACTTTTAGACATTCTAAACAAAAACAATGGCTTTACTACATTGGAAGAAAGAAGACGTTTTGCAACATACGCCTTTATGGAAAGTTCTGATTATGATACTGCAATTTTCAATTACTTCAACAGAGAAACTAATCTTACTGCTTTCAAGGAAAGTTACAATGAAGCAAAGGTTCTTCGCTATGGAGAAAATCCTCATCAAAAAGGAATGTTCTTTGGAGATTTAGATTCGTTTGTAGAACAACTTCACGGAAAAGAAATTTCCTATAACAACATTGGAGATATTGACGCTGCGTGCCGTTTAATTGATGATTTTGAAGACACAACCTTCGCTATAATAAAGCATAACAATGCTTGCGGAATTGCAACTCGTCCTACATTGAAGGAAGCCTACGTTGCAGCTTTAGCATGCGATAATGTATCGGCTTTTGGTGGCGTTTTAGTTTGCAATCGTCCGATAGATAAAGAAACTGCCGAAGAAATGAATAGTTTATTTATGGAAATATGTATCGCTCCTGACTATTCGGCTGAGGCATTAGAGATTTTGAAATGCAAAAAGAATAGAATACTTCTTAAACGTAAAGCTTGCGAGCAAAGTCCTTTACAATTCCGTTCTGCTTTAAATGGAGTTTTGGTTCAAGAGCAAGATAACAAAACTGAAAAAGTAGAAGAATTATCTTCAATCACATCAACTCCTTTAACAGATAAACAAAAAGAAGATTTAATCTTTGCAAACAAGATTGTGAAACATACAAAATCAAACGCAATTGTACTTGCAAAAGATTTACAACTTTGTGCGAGCGGAACAGGTCAAACATCAAGAGTTGATGCTTTACGACAAGCAATTGAAAAAGCAAAGAGTTTCAACTTTGATTTGCAAGGAGCAGTAATGGCATCTGATGCTTTCTTCCCATTTCCTGACTGTGTAGAAATCGCAGACAAAGAAGGAATAAAAGCAGTCATTCAACCAGGTGGTAGTGTTAATGATCAAAAAACAATAGACTATTGTCAAGAAAACGCAATAGCAATGGCAATAACAGGATTCAGACACTTCAAGCACTAAAAAAGTCATGGAGTTTTGAAACTCTAAGAATAAAAGAACGTAAAATAACGCAAAACAAGAAATTAGATAAATGGGATTATTTTCTTTTTTGACCAAAGAGGTCGCAATAGACTTAGGAACTGCTAATTCGATTGTAATTTGCAACGATAAGGTTGTTGTAGATGAGCCATCGATTGTAGCGGTTGATCAAACCACCAAAAAAATCATAGCAGTTGGGAAACGCGCTATGCAAATGGACGGTAAGACACACGAAAACATCAAAACCATAAGACCATTGAGAGATGGAGTGATTGCAGATTTTGATATGGCTAACGATATGATTAGAGAACTTATCAAAATGATGAATCTAAGAAAAACAATCGTTCCACCATCACTTAGAATGGTTATTTGTATTCCTTCTGGTATTACAAACGTAGAAGAAAGAGCCGTTAGAGATGCAGCAGAGCAAGCAGGAGCAAAAGATGTTCGTCTTATTCACGAGCCAATGGCTGCCGCAATCGGTATAGGTATTGATGTATTGGAGCCAGAGGGCAATATGATTATTGATATAGGAGGAGGAACAAGTGAAATAGCAGTTATAGCCTTAGGAGGTATTGTTTGTAATAAATCAATCCGTATAGCAGGAGACGAATTCAATAGAGATATTGTGGAATATATGAGAAAACAACACAATATCCATATTGGAGAACGTATGGCTGAAAGAATAAAAAAGGCAGTTGGTGCTGCAATTCCAGATTTGGAAAATCCACCTGACGATTTCGCTGTTCAAGGACGAGATGTCTTAACAGGTATTCCAAAAGAGCTTTCTGTAAACTACAAAGAGATTGCACACGCTTTGGATAAGAGTATCGCAAAGGTTGAAAGTGCAGTTTTGGAAGCCTTAGCAATGACTCCACCAGAATTAGCCTCTGATATATATCACACAGGTATATATCTTGCAGGAGGAGGTGCTTTATTGAAAGGCTTAGACGTGAGATTACAAAATAAAACAAAACTTTCTGTTCACGTAGCCGAAGATCCGCTAAGAGCAGTCGCAAGAGGAACAGGCATGGCCTTAAAACACTGGGACGAATACACATTCTTAATAAAATAAAAACAAAAAGCGTTGAAAAATTTCAACGCTTTTTTTGTATAATTTATGCGAAAGATTTTAGCAATCGCTTAATAAAAAATGGTATTCTTTTGTTTGCAAATGTCCAAACAATAATTGGTATAAACAATGCCAAAAATCTATCTATTAAAAAACATGATTTATTACTTAGTGCATTGAAAATAATTTTTGATTTCCAATTTTGAAATGCCAACACTTTAACAAAATCATTATTTTCATTGACATGATTTTTCACAATCTCTAATTTTTCTTTTCTTTCTTTGGATTTATGATAGCGAGCATAGATAGAAAGTACTAAAAGTTTAAGATGAACAACTAACCATTGGTATTTAAAGCGTGAGGAAAATGATTTTTTTAAGTTGATTTCTATTTCAAGAAAATTTATCATTTCTTTCTCAAAATCTTTCATAAATTTTGAGGGATTAAAGTTGTTTACATAGTTATAAGGAAAAGCCTTTTCGTTGTATATCACTCGATTTATAAAAGCGGCATATTGCATTGTAAAGAGTTTATCTTCTCCATAAAATACGTTTTCATTGTATCGAATATTATTTTTTATCAATCGTTCTCTTAAAAACAATTTTCCATACGTTGATCCATTGTTTGAGAGTAATTGAAGCATAGTTTCATTGGTTTCTCCTGATGCATAAATATTGTATTGTGGCTTTAAAGAATCTATACTAAAACCTTCTTTCTCCCCAACTACATAGAAAGTATCTTCTCGTAACGCTTCCTTTTGCATAAACGAAGAAAGATAGTTAGAATCTACAAAATCATCAGAATCTATAAAAGTAATCCATTTTCCTTCTGCCCTATCTACTCCATAATTTCTTGCATCTGCTACACCTCCATTAGCTTTTGAATAAATTTTTACATTAGAAAATTTAGCATATTCTTGCTTTATAATTTCAAGGCTATTATCTTTGCTGCCGTCATTAACAATTACTAATTCAAAATCCTTGAAATCCTGTGCTAACATACTATCAACACAAAGTTGAATAGTCTTTTCTCCATTGTAAACAGGTAGAACAACCGATATAAGTGGGGATTGATTATTTTGTTTTCTCATTATTTTTAGTCTATTTTTAAAAAATAACTATCTGCAAAAGTAAGAAAAAAATAACTCTTTGAAATAATTTTTTAATTCAAAGAAATAAAACAATAAAACAGCGTTTTAGAAAAATAAATCAAAGAAATAATTTCTTAAAACAATGGCAGCAAAGTAATTCTTTTGATTTTCCAAAATTAGCTTTACATTTGCATATCAAATAATGTGAAATGAGGAGGTCAATTGCAAATATTATCACCGGATGTCGTATTCTTGGCAGTATTTTGTTGCTGTTCTTTCCTATATCTTCATTAGAGTTTTATATCACATATCTCTTCTGTGGTTTTAGTGATATGATAGATGGATATGTTGCAAGAAAGACAACTAGTAATAGTAGTTTTGGAGCAAAATTCGATACAATTGCAGACTTTATTTTCATGATAATTGTTTGCTATAAATTGCTTCCTGCAATTCACATACCGCTGTGGGAGTGGATATGGATTATCGTAATTTCCGTCATCAAATTGAGCAATATTATTTGGGGGCTTATTAGAACAAAATCTTTAATATCTGTACATAGTATTCTTAATAAGATTACGGGATTCGTTTTGTTTCTTTTACCCTTAACGATGCAATTTGTAGAATTAAAATATAGTCTCTCGATAATATGTTTAATTGCGACTTTTGCAGCAATTCAAGAAGG
>JAGCLI010000308.1 GCA_017647065.1 Bacteroidales bacterium | reverse complement strand
TATGATTGTGGCTCCTTTTTCTCTTAAATTTAAAATCTCGTTCTTTAATAAATTAGCGTTTAATGGGTCAAAACCACTAAAAGGCTCATCAAAAATTAAAAGTTTCGGTTCGTGAAGAATGGTTGTTATGAATTGTATTTTTTGAGCCATACCTTTTGATAATTCTTCTACACGTTTATTCCACCAATTCCCTATTTCAAAACGCTCAAACCAATATTCTAATCTTTTTTTAGCCTCTTTTTTTGATAAACCTTTTAATTCTGCAAAATAAATAGCTTGTTCGCCAACCTTCATTTTCTTATAAAGTCCTCTTTCTTCGGGCAAATAGCCAATGTTTTTAATATCTTCTCTTGTTAATTTATTGCCAAAAAACAAAATCTCTCCCTCATCAGGTGCAGTAATTTGATTTATCATTCTAATAAGAGTAGTTTTTCCTGCTCCATTAGGGCCTAAAAGTCCAAAAATTTCACCTTCTTTGATTTTTATTGAGACTTTATCTAAAACTTTATGAGAAGAATATGATTTACTAACCTCTTTGGTTTCTAAGATATTCATTGCGAAAAATTTTTCTTTGATTTTTGAAAATATTTCTTTACTTTTTTGAAATTTTTCTTTGCTTTTTTTGAAAAAATCTTTGATTTTTTTTTGAGATTATTTCAAAGGATTTATTCTTTTATTCTTTTACACATCTAACACTTCTTCCTAAGGCTCTAAATCCGTATGTTGTGATGTTAGGTACAAGGTCATCTCTATTGAAATCAATACAAGATGAAGTGCCTTTTGCAATTGTGTTTGCTGCCCAATAATATCCTCTTGTGCCTATGTGAATAAAGTGTCCTGTGTAAGCGTTTCTAAGCCCTCCGGCAGGCAATAGTAATTGTCCGTTAGCGATGCTAAGATAGTAATAGCCATCTTCTGTGATTTTTACTTCAAATCCTAAGTTTAATAAGGCTCTCCATTCCTCAGAAGTAGGAACTCTGTAACCACAAGGACAAGGATTTGTTAATCCATCTTCGTTTTGCCAAAGTTCATCATCAGAATTTAGCATCCAGTCATTAGATTTTTTTTCATCAACGATAAATTTACCATGATTTACCTCAAAACTATTTGCTAAAACTAAGGTTGTATCGGATAATCTTTTTTCGTGGCCATCGGTTTGACGTCCCCATTGATACAAATCGCCCCAAGAATCAGAGGAATTAACATCAGAGGATAATGCACCAAGATTTCTATCCAAGAAAATAAGTTCTCCAACCACCGTTTTTATAGGAGGTAGCTCATAATAAGAGAATTTTCCATCTTCTGTAACAATAGGTTTTGAGAATTGAGAATCATAATTCTGTGCAAATGTTGAAAAAAAACACAACATTAAGAACGAAAAATACGTTATTTGTCTAAACATTTTCTAAATCTTTATTATTTTTGTAAAAAACATTGCAAAAATATGTTTTTTTTAGCAAAAAGTGTAATAATTTTGAAATATAATTGTCTAAACATATATAAAAATTAAAAATAGGAGGTAAAAATCATGAAAAAATTAATGTTATTAGTAGCTGCATTAGCATTTACAGCAGTTACAGTTGCACAAGAACCTGTTAAAAAAGCAGAAAAGAAAGCAAAAGTTGAAAAAACACACAAATGTACTGGTGATTGCAAAAGTCATGACAAAAATCACAAATGCACAGGTAACCACAAACACGATGCAAATCACAAATGTACAGGAAATCACAAGCATGATGTGAAAGTAAAAGATGGAAAACAAGTAAAAGAACACAAATGTAGCGGAAACCACAAGCACGATGCAAACCACAAATGCACAGGAACTTGTGATCATCACAAAAAAGCAGAAGTAAAGAAATAATAAAAAGTCTCTAAAACCAGCAAAGGCAAGTCTAAGGCTTGCTTTTGCTTTTGTGTTATGAGTGAAGAACAACTTATTTCTCAGATTCTAAAAGGGGATACTACTGCTTTTGAGGCATTATTCAATGAGTATCAACTCAAAATATTGAATCTATGTTATGCAATGTTGCATAATAGGGAAGAGGCTGAGGATTTAACACAAGAGGTCTTTTTAGAGGTTTATAGAAGTTTAGACAAATTTCAAAACAAGTGTAAATTATCTACTTGGATTTATAGAATAGCGGTCAATAAAAGCATAAATCAAACAAAGAAAAATAAACTAAGACGTTTCTTTTCAATGGAATCCTCCGATGCAATAGCAGTAGCTTCTTTTGAACAAACGGATTGGAGCCTTGAAGATAAACAATATAATAACTACTTACATCAAGCCTTAGAAAAACTTCCAATAAAACAAAAACAAGCATTCATTCTCTACTCCTATGACGGACTCGCTCAAAAGGAGATTGCCCAAATAATGAATTGTTCACTGCAATCGGTAGAGGTGCTTGTACATAGAGCAAGAAAATCATTACAAAAACATATAGAAGCAATAGATAAAGGACTTTTTAATAAGAAATAATTATGAAAGTTGAAGATTTAATAGAAAAAGATAAACAAAAACAAGTTAATCCTTTTGCATTCACTCGCCTGCAAGGTAGATTAAATGAGAAAACAAATCAATCAAAACACTTTGTTCTTTTACATAGTTTGCAAATCATTAGCCTTTTGCTTGTATTAGCCTTTTCGGTTAATCTTTTTACTCAATCAAAGACCCAAGAAATCTCTTCGCAAGAATCGTCTTTTGAACAATTTGCACAAGAGAATTATTTTGATATATTAACCAACTATTATCCAGAAATATTATTTGAATAAGATTATGAATAAGAAAATATTGATAATAGAAATAGCAGTATTAGTGCTTTTGACGGGATTGAATGTTTTTTTGTTTTGTAGCAAAAAAGAAACTCCCTCTGCGTGTAATCACGAAAATTGTACCAATACGGAGTGTTATTTAACAAATACAATCTCATTAAACGAGAATCAAAAACAACAATATCAAGCAATAAAGCAAAAGTATCAACAACAAGCTATTTTAATTGCTGATAGCCTACACATCAGTCAAGAACATCTTATGAGGAATTTAATGAATGAACAACAAGATTCTATAAAAATAAGAGAAATAGAGCAAGTGATTTCTCATTGTCAAGCAGAACTTTTACACATTTCGGTTAATCAATACAACGAAATTAAATCAATTTTAACTCCTTCGCAAATACCTGCCTTAGATAAGTTGTTTTCTCAGATTTTTATTTGTCGTCCTACTTGCAATCATAGAGAAGAAGATGCAGGCACTCACCCTGCATTACACTAATCAAATTTTTTAATAAGGAAAGTAGGCTCCAAGCTCAATATTACGCCAATTGAAAACGAAAAGAACCCATCTCTTATAACCTTTGCGGGAAAAGATGGGTGTGGTTGCGAATAATCAGGCAATAATCTATCACCTGTAATTTTGTTTTGTTTCCACAACTGACAATAAAACTTAATGTTATATTTTTGAGAGATAAGATAATTATAGTCAATATTCATATAGAATTGGTTAGCTCTATCGAATATCAAACCGGGTGTATTGCTTGAAAAATTGCAAAAATGTCTGCTTCCAAGCAAAGAAACAAAATCCTCGCTATCAAAATAAGCAAGTTTCATATTTATCTTTTTTAGTCTTGCTCCAATGTAATAAAATTGAGCAAAACCGTCTTTAAAAGGCATAATATTGCCCGAAAGTTGCTTGTATTTTAAGTAATCTCCTCCGAAATAAAGACTAAAATCTCTTGAAAAATTAACTTTGCCTTTCAATCCTAAGGAAGCGTTTACCCAAGAATTTATATTAGATTTTATTTGTAGGCTTTCTCCTCCTAAATGTTGAATAATGATGTTAAAGGGTAAGGAAAGCTCAAATCTATTCTTTTTAAAAATCTTTGTTTGGCTTGCAAGACCTAAACAAAACGTTTCGTTGTGAGAGGAATTTTTGAAAACAAAAGTCTGCCAATTAAGCCATAAATCACCTTTAAACCATTTTGTGTTAGCTTTTAATTGTAATCCCATTTCAGGATCGCCACTAAACGTATTTTCTATATTATATAGAGGCTCACTTAAACCATGTAAATCTCTATAATCAATATTACCTAAACTAAATCTTAAACTTTTGTTGATTTGCCACACAGCTTTGAAAAAAG